>JBHHUI010000299.1:0-4509 GCA_046753805.1 Anaerolineales bacterium | reverse complement strand
ACGCACCCGTGCGACAAGCTCGGTGTTGCTGAACGGCTTGACAAGGTAGTCGTCGCCGCCGATGTCGAGCCCTTTCACCACGTCGCCCACACTCCCCCGAGCCGACAGGAATATGATCGGTACGTCTGAGAGGTCCCGCAGGCGTCGGCATACCTCCCAGCCATTCATGTCGGGCATCATTACGTCGAGCAGGATCAAGTTGGGATGATGCAGGAATGCCTGCCGCAGCCCCTGCTGGGCGGACAGCGCTCGTACAACGTCGAGGCCCTCTTTTTCTAGCACCATCGTGACGATGTCCAGGATTTCGAGGTCGTCGTCAATTATCAGAATTTTCTCGGCCATGGTATTGTCCTCATCTTTCCCGGTACGGCCCCTGCAGCATGTTTGCAATAGGTTTATTTTTTGTTTGTTGTTGGTTATAATTTAGTTTATTTTTGGTTAGACGGCAATAGCCCCTGAGTACCAAATGACCAAGCTTTGCCGTCCACGCGCAGGGGGCTACTTTACAGTCCCGGACAGTGCATCAGGTAAAATTGGAGCATGCCAAAAACCAGGATTGATTGGACTATTCTCACGCTCGTGGTTGCTGTAATCGGCAGCGCGTGGACGTGGACGAGCCGCGTCCCAGCGGACCAGCAGAATCCCGGCCGGAAGCCACCTGCGCCGCAGGTCGGCCATCCGGCCCCCGATTTCACACTTGCGACGGGCAGTGGTCAATCGGTGACGCTTTCCGATTTTCGGGGAGCGCCCGTTGTGCTGAATTTCTGGGCGACGTGGTGCGGCCCGTGCCGGGCAGAGATGCCGGCGTTTGAGCGCCTCTGGCGGGAGCAGGGCGGCCGGGTGCAGTTTGTCGGTGTGAATGTGCAGGAATCGCCGGAGCAGGTTGCATCGTTCGCCGCCGAACTGGGGGTGACCTACCCGCTCCCGCTTGATCCGGACGCCTCCGTAGCGCGCCTGTATCGTGTGCGCGCTTTCCCGACGACACTCTTCATCGACGCGCGCGGCGTCATTCAGGAGATGGTGTTGGGCCAGATCAACGAACCGATCCTCATTGCGAATGTCATGGACATGTTGGGACCATAACGATGTATCCAGTATTGCAGATTGGCGGACTATCGATCCAGACGCCCGGCCTCGCGTTGCTGGCAGGGATATGGATCGCTCTGGACCTCGTCTCCAAAGACGCCGCGCGACACGATGAAAACGCCGAGCACGCCTACAACGCGGGCTTTTATGCACTGATCGCCGGATTGATTGCGGCCCGGCTCGGTTTCGTAATTGCGCATCTGGACGCGTACATCAATTCGCCGCTGTCGGTGTTCTCAATTCTGCCGGGCAGCGCGCTTCGCCCGGTGGGTCTCGCGGTCGGTATTGCGGTCTGGTTGGGTTTTCTGCATCGCAAGAAGATGCTCAATCTAAACGTGCTTGATGCGTCCGCGCGGGCGCTGGCGGTGCTTGCAGCGGCCGTCGCGGCAGCGAACTTTCTCAGCGGCGATGGGTACGGTGTGGAAACGGGCGTGCCATGGGCGATCGATCTATGGTCTGCGCCGCGCCACCCCACACAGGTTTATGAGTTACTAGCAGCGCTTGGCGTGCTGGCTGCCCTCTGGCGCTGGCGGGACCAGTGGTCCGCCCCGGGGACAGCATTTGCCGTCTGGGTGATTGGGTATGGCACTGCACGACTTCTGCTGGAGTCCCTTCGCGCCGACAGTTGGATCGTGTTTGGGAACCTGCGCGGCGTGCAAGTTGTTGCACTGGTCGCCATCGTCGCGGTTCTGGTACTGGCAGCTCGTCGCGCGCCCGCAAGCCGGGCGGTATAATCTTCGGCATGGACAAGAATCCTGAACTTCCCGGCATGCGTACGGCCGTGGAGGACCTCGAAACTGGTCGGCGTCTTGGCAGCTTCGTTGGGAATCTGTTCTTGCGATTGATCGGACTGGGCGCGCTGGCGGCCGTGGGCATTTACCTGTGGAATGTGTTCGATGTTCCAAATCTGCCCATCGTTACCAAACTCGGGCTCAGCGCCGAAGCGCCGCTGGCAAGCCGCATCGAGATCCTGCCCGTGTCACCCACGTATGAGGAACTGGTCGCGGCGCGGGGCGAGGAGCCCACACCAGCGCCGCTGGTGCCGGTGGCCGGAATTGACGTCGGGACGATCCAGCCGCAGCGGCTGGAGATTCCGTCCATCGATCTGGACGCGCCGGTATTGCCCGTTGGCTTTGTGCAGTTCGAGCAGACCGGCGGCAACTACGTTCAGTGGCAAGTGCCCGACGAATACGCCGTGGGTTGGCACGGCCTCAGCGCCGGCCTGGGCGAAGCGGGAAACACGGTGCTCAACGGCCACAACAACGTGTTTGGCGAGGTGTTTCGGTTTCTGGATCAGGTTGTGGTTGGCGACGTGCTGAACGTTTATTCTGGCGGGCAGCTGCACGCATACCGGGTCACCGAATCGCTGATCCTGGCCGAACGTGACCAACCCATCGAGGTGCGACAAGAAAATGCGAAGTGGATCGCGCCGTCGGACGACGAGCGCATTACGCTGGTGTCGTGCTATCCGTATCAGTCGAATTCGCACCGGCTGATCGTCGTCGCCCAGCCGGTCGATCTGCCGAGCAATACAGACCTTGGCCTGAGCGTGGCGCCGTGATGACGAACTCGGCGCACACCATACTAGCGCGCGTCCCGTTCGTGGAACGCATTCGCAAAAACCACGGGCTTGAGCACGCGACGATCCATCTGCTCAGTGCACAGCGCCCCCGTACAAGCTTGGCGGGGCGCTCCGACCATCGCGGTTTCGTGCTATTTGGAAACGTCGCGACGGAAGCCGTCGCCGAAGCTGCGCAGGCAGCGCTGGGTCGCATGAAGAATGGGGAGCACGAACTCGCTGTCCATCCGAATTGCGGCACCAACTTTGTGACGGCCGGGATGCTTGTGGGACTGGTTGCATTCGTGGGTTCTTTCCTGCTTGGCAAAAACTGGCGCACCCGGTTGGAGCGTCTCCCCCTATTGGTAAGTATAGCGACCATGACGCTCATCTTTGCCCACCCGCTGGGCATGACGATCCAGCGCGAAGTGACGACCACCGGTCAGTTGGGTGATCTGGAAATCGTGTCCGTCACCCGCCATCAGGCCGGGCGTTGGACAATGCACCGGGTGGAAACGCGCAGCTGAGGTTCGGCGCGCGGGACCGCTTGTGCGTTGTTAGTTCCCGCCTTGCCGGCGGGTTTTTCGTTCCTGCGCCACAGAGATGTATACTTGCCGCAGTCCGTGCGGCGGTTAACGGGGCGCCATGTCCGACATCCTTCCTAACGTAGCGCTTTTATACGGCGATGACGACTTTGCCATCGCGGAGCACCTGGCAGCGCTGGCCGCGCGCCTCGGTGCGCCCGACAACGCCGGGCTGAATCTGGATGAGTTCGATGCACGCCGGACCGGCATCGGCGATCTCCGCGCTGTCTGCGACACCATGCCGTTTCTCACCCCGCAGCGCATGGCCGTGGTGACCCATCTAGAAAACAGTTCGGGCGCGTTGATCGATCGCCCCATGATCAAAGACTTGATTGCATATGTGCCGGCCGTGCCGGAGTTCACGTCGCTGGTGTTGGTGGTCAACGGCAAACTGCGCGACAACAACAAGCTGCTGAAAACCGTTGGTGAACATCCCGAAGGTGAAGTGCGGCGCTTTGACATTCCAACCGGCAGCGAGCTGATTGCGTGGATTCAAAGTCGCGCGGCGGCGCAGGGCGGTGAATTCGACCGTGATGGGGCGCACGCCCTGGCGCTGGCAGCCGGAGACGAACCGCGTCTGGCAGCGCACGAAATCGATAAGTTGCTGGCGTACGTGAACTGGTCGCGCCCTGTTCGGGGCGAAGATGTCGAGCAATTGACCCCTGCTGCCAGCCACGCAAATATATTCAATCTTGTCGATGCGCTCGGCCAGCGCCGGGGACGCACCGCCATGCGGGAACTGCGCCGCCTGTTGGACCAACCGGGCCAGGAGCCGTTCTCGATTTTCGCGATGATTGTGCGTCAGTTTCGGCTACTGCTATCGGCGAAGGAAATGGTGGCGCAGGGCTGCCGCGCGCCCGAGATAGCATCCGTGCTGGGGGTCAGGCCGTTCGTGGCCGACAAGCTTATCAGCCAGTCGCGCCGGTATAGCGCGGAGCATTTGGAGCGTGTATATGCGCGGCTGCTCGAACTCGATGTCGAAATGAAATCCGGGGCGGATCATCTTGCCACGCTCGACATGCTCGTCGTGGGCCTGACAATCTAACTCGCGGACGTTATGTTGCGCTCCGGGCTTATCACAGGCGCGGCCGCCTTTGTGCTGACGGTCATTGCCGCCCTGATCGCGCCCCTGTGCGGGCTGTGCGTTGGATTGGGTCTTGGCATTGTGGCAGGCGTGTTGTCTGTGCAGTTTAGTTTTCCCACAACCGCCGGGGCGGCTGCCCGCGTCGGCGCGGGCGCGGGCGCAATTGCAGGGGTGGGCGCAGTGATGGGGCAGCTGCT
>JBHHUI010000298.1:0-4518 GCA_046753805.1 Anaerolineales bacterium | reverse complement strand
CTGTTGCGAAGTAGCTGACGAGGACCACAAGGATAAACGCAGCCCCAATAACTGGAGCTACCTGATCATACAACTATCAGACTACTCGTCCTCGACCCACCCACGCTCCTCCACTGCGATGAAGATGTCGGTGGCGGAGATCATGCCCACAGGTACATCGTCCTCGTCGCAGACCGGCATGTGATGGAAATTGCGTTCCTGCATAATGCTGGAACATTGTTGCAGCGTCCAGTCCGGCGCTGCGAACTGCACCGAGGCGGTCATGATCGCGCCGACGGTCGTCTCGGCCGGGTCGCGGCCAGCCGCTACGATCTTGTCGCGGATATCCGTCGTCGTAATGATGCCGTACACGGGCATCCCCGTGCGCCTGTCTTCGACCAGCAGACTGTGGATGCGTCGACGGCGCATCAAGGTGAGCGCATGCGAAACACTGGAGTCGGGGTCTACCACGATCACAGGTTTGCTCATCCAATCGCGAACCAAATGGGTCGTCATATCTGCCTCCACGTACGGCCTTGGTCGGTGTGGATATTATAGGCGATGAAAACGGCGATCAAATCGCTCCCACTTCCAGCCGGCCGACGATGCGCTCCGCAGGCTGCGGAGCATATCGGCCAGCCGGCGCGGGTACTAAAGCGGCGCGTCCGTGGACACCAAAATAAAACATCCGGCCACAGTCGCGAGCCGGATGATCAGAAGCAATGCTCCCAAGCGAAAGAGAATGTTTAGAAAATGTTCGCCGTTACAAAGGCAGCCACCAGCAGCGCAACACCGATCAACCCCAGCCCGACAACCGCCCAGATGAGCCACCCGCCCGCAGTCACCGGCGTTGCAGTAACCTCCTGATGGTCTGCAGGCGCGGCATCCAGTACCGGCGCGGTCACCGGCTCTGGTTCGCGCTGCGTCGCTGGGATGGCGCGCGTCATATCCAACGTGGACTCCGTCTCGACCGACTCCCGTTTCATGCGCGGCACGGTCTTGTCATCGGCGCCTTTCTCCACCCGCGCATCGCCTCTCCCGGCAGCCGACGCGGTTTCCTGCGCGGCTGCCGGTTCCAGCGACGGCGCTTTCTCCGGCGGCTGCGACCGCTCGATGGCTTGTTGGAGGGCTTCGCTCCGGCTCATGCGACTGATGACCGTCAGATCATCCGGGCGCGGCGCGCGTGCGCCGCTGGCGGCCGGCGGCGGCGCCGAGGCCGAAATGGGCGATTGCAGCGGACGCGTCGTCATCGCCTCGTCCCGGCGCTTGGGCGCCAGTTTCGGCGGCATGCGGTGCTTTTTGGCCTCGATTACCCACGGATCGCCCGGCGCAAGCAGCTGCGCTCGCCGGACGGCCTCGGCGCGCTCCTTGGGATTCTGGGCTACATCCGCCAGCCATTTCCACGCCAGCAGCACGCTCGGACGGCGACGGGTGAATTCCCGTAATCCTTCGCGGGCGGCCTCGATCTCCCCGGCCTCTGCTTGGGCGATCAGTTCTTTCAGATTCTCAGTGGTGGGGTACATCACGCTCATTATGATACTGCAAGTTGCTCAGAATGTGGAGTGTTCGATGGAACGACCACTCCGTGCACGCAGATGTCGTCGAAAACCCCTTGGGTTTGGCTGAGACCTCGGAGGTCTCGCGCAGCGGACCTCGGAGGTCTTTAGTGACACAACTCGGGTGCACCATCGTGTGGCGCAGCGCTTGCCCAATAGATTATAATGCGTACATCTTGTTGCAATCTGCGTACCAGCTCCCCCAGCACCACGTAATCCCACCGGAGAACTATCCATGACGCTGCTTGCAATGCTCCGGGCGGCCAGCCGAACCTTTACGCTCGGCATCGAACAACTCCCCGACGCGCTCCGCTCCGGCGTGATGGTGGCATACCTGCTGCTACGAGTCTCGGATTACCTCGAAGACAACAACGAAATGCCGCCCGAGCGCAAGGTGGAATTGCTGGGGCTATGGGACCGCGTGCTGGCCGGGGACCTGGAACTGCACGAGCTGACTGCGCAGCTCACATTCCCGGAAGAACTCAGTCCGGACGCGATGGTGGCAAAACACGCCGAGCAGGTCGTGGACGCGCTCCAGCGGCTGCCGGAGGGTCTGCGCAATCCCATCATCGAGCATGTGCGCGATTCAACCCGGGGCATGGCGCGCTGGGCCGCCCGGGGTCCGCGCATGCTCGATGAAGCCGACATGGACGACTACATGCACGAAGTCGCCGGTCGCGTCGGCTATCTGCTCACCCACCTGTTTGCCTGGTATTCGTATTACGTGCGCCTGCACATGGACCGGCTGCTGCCGCTGGCGCGCGAGTTCGGGCTGGCGCTCCAGACGGTGAACGTGATCCGCGGCCTGCGCGCGGATTACGAGCGCGGCTGGATATTCATCCCCGAAAGTTTCTGCGCCGAGGTCGGTATTCCCCGCGAAGCATTATTTGAACCGGAAAACCGCGCGCAGGCCATGCGCGTGATTGACATGTTGGCCGACAAAGCCGAACGCCATCTGCAGGCTGCCAAGGCTTACCTGAAAGCGCTGCCGGCTTGGCGTCACTCCATCCGACTGTTTTGCCTGTTCCCACTGATGTTTGCCGTGCGTACGCTCGCCATCAGCCGCGACAACCACCGCGTGCTTGACGACGAGGCCAAAATCACGCGCGAGGAAGTCAAACAGATCGTGCGCGACTCCACCCGCTGGGGGTGGTCCAACCGCTGGGTCGACCATTACTACGAGCGCCTCAGTCAGGTCGGCGGATAGAATTCTCATGGGACGCGGATCGGGCGGATTTACGCTGATCTGAAAATCCCTGATCTGCGCAAATCCGCGAGACCTGCATTATTCGCGCGTCGCGCCTTGTTACGGCAGTGCTATGTGGTTGTCGGCGCGCACGCAGGGGCACGCGGTCAACTGCTGGGCCGGAAAATCGAAGACCAGCCGACCATCGTACGGCTCTACACCGGCCTGCGCCACCCACCCGCTTAGATCGAACGGAATAAAACCGTCGGCGGCGAGCCATTCGCCGTTGTATTTGCGCGCCACATGCACGTGTGATCCCGTCGCGCGCCCGCCATCGCAGGAGGGATGCCCGAGCGGGTCTCCAGCCCGCACCACCGCGCCCACGGGCGGCAGTGCATCCGTGCGGAGGTGATAATACAGGATCGCCCAGCCCGTGCGCTCGTCGCCATCCCGGTCCAGATCGAGGACAACGGCTGCGTCCTCGCTGCGCGCGACGACGCCGTCCGCCATTGCGGTGACCCATTCCATCGAAAAGCCACAGCCCGTGACGACCGCCGGCGGCGCGAAGTCGAGCGCGGCCCACGGCAGCGAGGCGTCCCAGGCCGGATGGGGCCCGCCGGAGTAGGCCCAGACTTTGTCCGGCTCAAACGGCAACTGCAACGCCGGCTGGGCAAGGTCCGCGCCCATGAGCGGCCGCGCCGACTCGAACGGGTCCCCGAACAGCGCCTTGTATGTGGCCGCAAAGCCCTCCGGCCCTGTGGCGGCATCGAATTCATCCGCGCCATACCAGCTTGCAAACAAGTGATGCAGCGCGACCGTGCCGGCGTTCTGCCACGGATCGATGCGGCTCACGCGCCCGTCTGCGAGCGACACTTCTACCAATGTTCCGGCGCGCCAGCCATAATATCCGTCGCTGAGGATGCGCGCTACCTGGCGCAGTTGTCCGCCCAAACTCGCGCCGCCGCCATCGGCGATGCCGAGCAGACCCGTTACTTCGGAGTCGTTCTGCGGAAAGCCCGTCACAACGCCGGAACGGTATTCGAGCAACGCCGCCATCAGACGCGGGTTGATCGAGTATTGCAGGCCGATGCGATGCAGAATTTCCCAGGCGGGCCGCAGCGCGCCGTCGTTCGTTTCCTGATATTGTGCGAGCCAGCCGCCGCGGGCGTCGATCGCGGCCTGCAAATCGTAGCCGACCTGTGCCGGGCCATAGACCAGTTCGCTATCGGGAATGATCTGAAAGGGGCTTCCAAGCAGCGCAGCGAAACTGGCGGGGATTGTGAGTGCAAGCCCGGGCGCCAGCGTGGAGGCGCTAAACGCCACATCCGGATTGGCCGCGATAATTGCGTCCGCGGTGGTATTAAAGTGCGCGGCCACGGCCGCCAGCGTGTCGCCCGACTGCACGACATACGGCAGCAGCGTCCCGAACGGCCAGCGCCCGCGCGTCGGCAGCGCCGTGGGCTGCAATGGGTCGGGGGTTGGCGCTTCGACGACAACGGGTGCAGCAGTCGGCGGCTGTGTGGTAGGCGGAACTTGTGTTGCTGGCGGCGCGCAGGCTGCCAGCAACAGCGCAGCCAAGAATATTAATCCGAGAAGGGACTTACTACGAAGACACAAAGACAGCGGAGGAAGAATACTTGGGCGAGTGATGTGAAAAGACAGCAGAGCACCTATTTCAGGAGATTTTTTGCCTGCCCGCTGCGGGACACCCGAAGGGATGTTGTGACTCCGTAAGGAAACGGCGCTCAATCACGACTCTTGAGTAGAAACCGCATTCCGATGGACTGCCGGATGAGC
>JBHHUI010000297.1:0-4527 GCA_046753805.1 Anaerolineales bacterium | reverse complement strand
GCACCTCGGTCACGTGCAGCGTCCACGATTTGCCTACGACCGTACACACAGGCGTGTGCGCATCGAGCAGGGCGCGGATGTTTTCATCGTGCGCCGGATCGGAACCCTTGCGGCAAGTCGCGCCGAAAGCCGCGATTTGTGCGTGTTGCAGACTGAGTTCGCCGGTGCGTTCGAAGAACTCAACGTCTTTGGGATTGGAGCCGGGCCAGCCGCCCTCAATAAATGCAACGCCCAGATCGTCCAGGCGCTGGGCAATGCGCAACTTGTCGTCGCAGCTGAGCGAGATGCCTTCACTCTGCGTTCCGTCGCGCAGTGTTGTGTCGTAGATTTGAATGGCGGGTGACATGGAAGTTTTGTGAGCGTGATGCGTCACGCTGCGCGTGCGGCCTCAAACGCGGCGATCTCGTCTGCATGGGAAAGGATGTAGCCCAACTGGTCCACGCCCTGGAGCAGACACATTTTGGCAAACCCATCAATCGGGAATTCGACGGTCTGGCCGCCGGGCAGCGTGACAGTCTGCGCCGCCAGATCGATGGACACCTCGGCTCGGGGCGCTTCTTCGACCAGATCGAACAGCGATTGGTGCATCTCCACGCTCACCTCGATCGGCAAGAGTCCATTCTTCAGTGCGTTGTTATGAAAGATATCTGCAAACGAAGTTGAAATGATGGCGCGGATGCCATAGCCGGTCAGCGCCCACGGCGCATGCTCGCGCGAGGAGCCGCAGCCAAAATTGTCGCCCGCCAGCAGAATCTGGGCGCCCGCGTGCGCGGGCCGATTCAGTACGAATTCGGAATTCGGCGTGCCGTCCGGGTTATAGCGCCAATCGGAGAACAGCGCCTCGCCAAGCCCCTCTTTATCGGTCACTTTCAGGAACCGCGCCGGGATGATCTGGTCCGTATCTACGTCGCGATCGGGGAGGGGGATGAGCTTGGAAGTGAGTGTGGTGAATTGGGGCATGGTTCAGTTAGAGTATGGAGTTAGAGCGATCTAAGAGGGACGCGCTCTAACTCTAACTCTATCTCTTTCTCTCACATCATCGTCCGTATGTCGGTAATTGCACCGTTGATCGCCGTGGCCGCGGCGGTGAGCGGCGATGCCAGAAACGTGCGCCCACCTTTGCCCTGGCGGCCCTCGAAATTGCGGTTGCTGGTGCTGACCGCGTACTGCTGGGGTTCGAGCTGGTCGCCATTCATGGCAATACACATCGAGCAGCCGGCTTCTCGCCAGTCCGCGCCGGCCTCGTTGAACACCTGCGCCAGGCCCTCCGCCTCGGCCTGTTTCTTGATCTGTTGTGAGCCGGGCACCACCAGCATGCGCACGCCGTCCGCCACTTTCCGCCCACGGAGTACGTCGGCGGCCAGACGCAAATCCGAGATGCGCGAATTGGTGCAGCTGCCGAGGAAGACGACGTCCACGGGATGGCCCAGCAGCCGCTGCCCGGGTTTCAGGCCCATGTACGCCAGCGCTTTTTCCAGCGCCTCCCGTTCGGCGACTGTCGCCTGCCGCTCCGGCGCGGGGACGGGCGCCGTGATTTTCATGCCCATACCGGGATTGGTGCCGTACGTGATCATCGGCTCGAGCGTTTCGGCGTCGATGGTGATGGAGCGGTCGTAGGAGGCGCCCTCGTCCGTCGGCAGCGCCCGCCAGTCTGCAACGGCGCGGTCCCAGGCCGCTCCTTGCGGAGCGAATTCGCGCCCGGCCACATATTCGAACGTCGTGTCGTCAGGGGCGACGATGCCGGCGCGCGCACCGCCCTCGATGGACATGTTGCACACCGTCATGCGGCCTTCCATCGAGAGCGACCGGATGGCCGAGCCCGTGTATTCGAAGACGTGGCCGGTTCCACCGCCGATGCCGATTTCGGCGATGAGCGCCAGGATGATGTCTTTGGCCGACACGCCATTTTGGAGCCGGCCATCTACGCGTATTTCGAAGGTCTTTGGCTTGTGCTGCAACAGGCACTGCGTGGCGAGCACATGCTCGACTTCGCTCGTGCCGATGCCGAACGCCAGCGCGCCGAAAGCGCCGTGTGTGGAGGTATGGCTGTCGCCGCACACGATCGTCATGCCGGGCTGCGTGAGCCCGAGTTCCGGGCCAATGACATGGACGATGCCCTGCTGGTCGGAGCCGAGTTCGTACAGGCGGATACCGTATTCACGGCAGTTAACTTCGAGCTGCTTGAGCTGCGCAGCCGCCATCTGGTCGAGGATCGGCAACGAGATCGGGGTGGTGGGTGTGGAGTGGTCCATCGTCGCGACCGTCCGGTCGGGGCGGCGCACTTTCAGCCCGCGCGCGCGGAGACCGCTGAACGCCTGCGGCGAGGTCACCTCGTGCACAAGATGTAGATCGATGTACAGGATCGCCGGCGTGCCGGCATCCTGTGCGACGATGTGCCGATCCCAGATTTTTTCGAAAAGGGTTCTTGGTTGGGTCATTTTCTTAAAGCAATGGCGCAAAAGGACGGAAGACGTAAAATAATCTCTCACAAGTTATGCGTGGCATTATTACGCCTTCCCGCGCCGGCTGGCGGGGCGGTGGGCGTTGAATCCCTAAGACGAGGCTGCTTCAGGCGCCGTCTCGGCTCCAACGGATGCGCTTTCCTCCGGCGCGGCGCTGTAAAGCCCCAGCGCCCCCAGTGCTTTGTTCAGCGCGTTGACGTACGCCCGCGCGCTGGCGACGATGACGTCCGTGTTTGCGCCATGCCCGCCGAACGTGCGCGGCTCCATGTGCTCCTTTTGAGGCGACAGTCGTTCGGGTGCGGCGACCTCTTCCGGGTCCACCTGGATGCGCACGGTCACCTCGCCGATGGCGTCGATGCCCTTCGTCACGGCATGCACACTGTATTCCAGTAACGTGTTCGGCAGCCCGATGATTTCGTCGATGGCGCTATAGGCCGAGTCTACGGGGCCGGTGCCCATGCCGGCGCGCGTCATCGCCACGCCGTCGGGGCCTGTGATGCGCACGGTCGCGGTGGGCATGCCGAGCGTGCCGCATACTACCTGCATGTCTTCCAGCCGGAAAATCTCCTGCGGTTGATAAATCTCGTCGGTTACGAGCGCTTCCAGATCGGCGTCGGTGACGACCTTCTTCTTGTCGGCCAGCCGTTTGAAACGGCTGAAGATTTCCAACAACTCGTCGTCCTGCAACTCGTAGCCCAGCTCTTGCATGCGCACGCGCAGCGCATGGCGGCCGGAATGTTTGCCCAGCACGAGCTTCGATTGTTTCCACCCGACCGCTTCGGGGCGCATGATCTCATACGTCTGCTCGTTCTTGAGCATGCCGTCCTGGTGGATGCCGGCCTCGTGCGCGAACGCATTCGCCCCGACGATGGCCTTATTGGGCTGCACCGTGATGCCCGTATAGTTGCTGACCATGCGGCTTGTGCGCAATATCTGCGTGGTGTCGATGCCATATTCGAGATTGAAGACCGGCTTGCGTGTGCGCAGCGTCATGACGACCTCTTCGAGCGAGGTGTTGCCGGCGCGTTCGCCAATCCCATTTATGGTGACTTCGGCCTGCCGCGCCCCGGCCTCGATGCCGGCCAGCGTATTGGCGGTTGCCATGCCGAGGTCGTCGTGGCAATGCACCGAAACGACCACGTTCTCAATCCCGGCCGTGTTCTCGATGATGCCACGGATGAGCGCGCCGAACTCCTCGGGCGTGGTATAGCCGACTGTGTCCGGAATGTTGAGTGTCGTTGCGCCGGCCTTGATTGCTTCGGCCAGGATCACGTACAGAAATTCCGGGTCGCTGCGCCCGGCGTCCTCGGGGCTGAACTCTACGTCGTCACAGTATTGCCGGGCGTGCGCCACCATGTGAATGGCGCGGTCTACGACCTCTTCCGGGTCCATGCGGAGCTTGTGCTTCATGTGGATCTCGGATGTGGCGAGGAAGGTATGGATGCGCGGGTGATCGGCGGGTTCGATGGCCTGCCACGCTTTGTCGATGTCGTCGATGGAGGCGCGCGCCAGCCCGCAAATGACCGGTGGGCGGATGTTCGCCTCGGCCCACTCGCGCACCGCATCTGCGCGGCCCACTTCCTCCGCGATCCGCTGCACGGCTGCCAGGTCATCCGGCGAGGCGGCCGGGAACCCGGCTTCGATGATATCTACGCCGAGCCGCGCCAGTTGTCGCGCCACCTCCAGCTTCTCGGGGCTGGTCATCGTCGCGCCCGGCGATTGTTCGCCGTCGCGTAAAGTCGTATCGAAAAAGCGGACGTAATTATCCATTGTGCTCTCCAGTACTCGTCCAACAGAGACTGGAGATCAGAGATCAGGGACTGCGTCCAATGACGAACCCCTAATCTCCAATCTCAACTTATCACTCTCCCGGCTTGATCGTCACCGAGTCCAGAAAAGGCATCATCTCGCGTAGTTGCGCGCCCACTTGCTCGATGAGATGGTCTTGCTCGGAGCGCCGCTTCTCATTGAACCAGGGGCGGCCGTTCTTATTTTCTTCGATCCACGTGCGCGCGTAGGTGCCGTCCTGGATCTCGGCGAGCAGCTGCTTCATCGCCGCGCGGGT
>JBHHUI010000296.1:0-4535 GCA_046753805.1 Anaerolineales bacterium | reverse complement strand
TTGTACGATACGCTGACATGATGAAGCGCCTCCGCAAACACAGTGTCGCGTAGTTGTAAGTTTCCTGTAAATTGCGGCCAAGCCGGAAGTTACACCCCGTCCACAACCGCATTACATGCCCAGCGTAGCTTGAGGTCATGAAAGCGATCGCGGTTGCGGCGGCGCTGGTCCTCGCCGGCTTGTTTGTTTTCGCCGGGACGATTACGGCTGCCGTCCAACTGGAAAACGACGACGCGTTCTGCGCGTCGTGCCACACAGAACCGGAGGCGACCTTTTACGGGCGTTCGCTTGTGGAGGCTGCCGATCTGGCGTCGGCGCACGCAGCCGCCGACCCGCCGGTACGCTGTATCGATTGCCACAGCGGCAGCGGCCCGGCCGGGCGCGTCTCGTCGCTGGGCCAGGGCGCCGCCGATCTGGTCGCGTTCGTTCTAAACGATTACGAGCAACCGGCGGCGACCACACATCCGGTCGGCGATAAAGGCTGCACCAAGTGCCACCGGCCGCCCACCCTGGACGGGTTAGTTGACACAGACACAGCCCTGAAATCGAAGTCTCACTACCACCTGGCCGAATACGCCGCGGCCTGGCTGGCGGCAGACCCGGACCCGCGCGGGACGTGCGTTGTCTGTCATGTGTCGCATTCGGAAGGAATGCGCGCGTCGCAACAGTGGTCGCCGCGTCCGGCCGTCAACGCAGCGTGCGAGGACTGTCATGCTGACCTGGACGATTGGACGGCGGCGGTCAGCGGGCAGAAGCCAGTGAAGGGCTGATTACAGGCGGAAGTCAGTAGTCGGCCCGGCAGTGTGCGCCCACTTTTCCATCCAAGCCCGGTACAATAGCAGCCATGAAGTTGCGCGATCACTTCAAGTGGGGCGTCCGTACGTACATCATGGGCATCCTCAATGTGACCCCGGATTCCTTCTCCGGCGACGGGCTGGCGCAAGCGGGCGGCGACGTCGTTCCGGTGGCCGTTGCGCAAGCGCTGCAACTTGTCGCCGACGGCGCAGACATTCTCGACGTGGGCGGCGAGAGCACGCGTCCCGGCGCTGTTGCGGTTGGCGCAGACGAGGAACTCGCCCGCGTGATCCCCGTCATCTCCGCGTTGGCAGCGGAGACCGACATCCCCATTTCGATTGACACGTACAAGGCGAAGGTGGCGGCCGCCGCGCTGGACGCCGGCGCCAGCATCGTCAACGATGTGTGGGGTCTGCGGATGGACCCGGAGATGGCGGGGCTGGTCGCGGCGCGCGCCGCGCCGGTGGTGTTGACCCATAACCGCAGCCGCCCGCGTGATGCGGTTCAGGAAGCTCGGCTGGGCGGAAGGTATGTTGGAGCGAAATATGACGATTTGCTCGGCGACGTGACCCGCGAATTACAAGCCTCGATCGCACTCGCGCATGCAGCCGGCGTTGCGGATGAGCAGATCATCCTCGATCCGGGGATCGGGTTTGGTAAGACCGTGGAGCAGAACCTCGAACTGACGCGGCGGTTGGCCCACTTCACCCGGCTCGGATACCCGCTGCTGTACGGCTCGTCGCGCAAGTCGTTCATCGGCTACACGCTGGACCTGCCGCCGGGTGAGCGCGCAGCGGGCACGGCCGCCACCGTGGCGATTGCCATCGAGCACGGCGCCGACATTGTGCGCGTGCACGATGTGCGCATGATCGCGCGCGTTGCGCGCATGACGGATGCGATCGTGCGGGGGTAGGGGCGCGGCGCCGACGTAAGGGCTTGTCGCCGCACCCCTACAAGAATTCCTCGCGCAAAATCCCTATCGCCTGCAGCGCCACGGCATCCCAGTCTGCGTCCGGCTCGCGGTGCAGAATGATGCGGCGTGGCTCTAGCGTGAAGGCCTGCAACCCGGACACCCCGGACAGGAGCTGCGCTACAAACGACCCTTCCGCAGCTGCTGCCGGCGACGGGTAATACTCCGGTTCACCCTCTACCAGATCGAGGTTTGTTTCGATATACGCGAGCAGCGCATCAGCGTCGCGGAGGAACTCGAACTGCATGCGTTCAGGCATGGGGTCAGTCCAGTGTGAGGGAGATCAGCTCGATACCGCCATCGTCCGGCAGGTCGGCCAGCATGTCTGCGACCGTCTGTCCGGAAGTCGGATGAACCCAGTCGGGCGCAATATCGGCGAGCGGGCGCAGTACAAACGCACGTTCGGCGATACGCGGATGCGGGATCTGCAATGTGGGCGCAGATACGGTTTCATCGGCGTAGAAAAGGATGTCGATGTCGATCACGCGCGGGCCATAGCGGCGCGTCGCCGTGCGACCCAATGCATGCTCAATCGATTTCAGCCGCTGCAGCAGATCAACGGGGGACAACTCGGTCTCGACCTGTGCGGCCATGTTCAAGAAGCGTGGCTGATCAGTTACGTACTGGGGCGCGGTTTCATAGACGGGCGAAGACTGGACGACGCGTGCGTGTGGCGGTAATGCCTCGAGCGCGGCGCGCAAGTTGGCCGCCCGATCCCCCAGGTTGGCGCCCAGCGCCAGCAAAGCAGCCGGCACGCTATTCGTCCAGCAGGACAACCGGTTCCTGGTAGAACCGCACGCGACGGCGCGAGAGTTTGTCGGCCAGCATTTTGTTCAGCCACGCGTTCTTGCGCGCCAGCGGCTTGTCCGCTTTTAACTCTTCCAGTTGGGCGTGCAGGCGCAGAATACGTCCGGGGATTACAAAGCGCGTGATCCCGGCCGGCAGCAGGTCGCCCGCTATGGCCGCTTCCAGGACCTCCAACAATGTGAACTGGGGGAAGATCACCAGCAGCGAAATATCCGGCACTTCCGCCTTCAGCACGCGCTGCTCGGTATTCAGGGTGCGTGTGATGACGCCAATCTCAGTGTACGCGGCCACCAGATCGTTGAGCGCTCTCAGCGGCGGCGCGCCGGCAGCCCGCACGAGAAAGCCGGTGCCGTCAGGCCGGATGAGCGAACACAGCGCTTCTCCCTCGTCCACGAGTTGCTGCAACTTGTCGCTGGGAGCAAGCGCCAGTTCGCAGGTGGGCACGCGGCGCAAATGTTCGATAAGTTCTTCTGTGCCCGGGCCGCTTACGGCATGGTACCAGGTGTGGAGCGCCAGCCGCGTGTCATCCGGCGACACGAGCTGCACGACGGTGTGCGGGTAGCCGAGTTGCTTAAACGCGGTCGTGCGTGTAGCGCCGTCCAACACCACATAGCTCCCCTCCCACTCAATGACGAGCGGCGGGTTGACAAGCGTCGTCTCATTGCGCAGGCGATCGGCAAGGTCGTTGACACGCTGGGGGTCGAAGTGTTCGTGGGGTAGTACGCGCTCGAGCGGCACCACGCGGAGCGAAAGCGGATTGGCCGGGCGTCTGCGCTGCAATCGCTCGATCACCTGGTCGGCCACCTTCAGGGCGATCTCGCGCCCGGCTTTCGCGTGGGCCGTCTCCGGACGCGGCGCCACAAGCAATCTGGGGTGCGAGATTGTCGGCGCGGATTCGTGCGGCGTCACCAGGGCGGCTCCGGCGAGCCGGCCACCGTCCAGCGCGGCGTACAGAGCCGCATAGTCGAGCGCCTCCACGCTGCCGGCATTGACAAGGTAGGCGTGCGGCTGCAGATGATTGAGTTTGTTCGGCCCGACCAGCCCGTGCGTCTCAGACGACGACGGAAGGTGCAAACTGACAAAGTCGCAGGTCTCCAACAATTCGTGCAACTCGCATAATTCTACGCCAGCCTCCAGCGCAAGCTGCGGGGTGAGACGCGGCTGATGCACAACGACTCTCATCTGAAAGGCGCGCGCGCGCTTCGCTACCTCGCGCCCGACTTCGCGAAACCCGACAATGCCCAGTGTTTTGCCGGCCAGTCCGCCGCCGTCGCGGTAAGCCAGCGAGAGCAATAGCCCGAGTGTTTGCTCGGCCAACCCGACCGTGCGCGGGTCCGGCACATTCACCACTTCGATCCCCTGCGCGCGGGCTGCACTCACACCCAGGTGCAGCAGCGATGCCCCGGCGACGCCGATCACCTGCAACTGGTAGCCATATTCGATTGTCCGATCCGGAACGGGCGTTTCGCTATCGACGATCAGCGCCTGGTAGTCGCCGATGGCTTCTTCCAGCTTCGCGCCGCGCAGCGCCGGACGCTGATCCACCTCGGCAAATTCTTGCAGGCGCGCAACGCCGGCAGCCTCGAACGGCGATGCAATGAGTACGCGCGGTAGTCCGTTTTCGGGGGTCACAGCCTTCTCTGGAAACCGAACAGTGACCCCGTTTTTGTCCCAATAGGCACCATGTAACTATCGCGGGGAAGCGACCTTTGTCCACCCATGGACAACCGACGATATGTCACCCTACTCGGGCAAAAACGGGGTAGTGAAGATTGTAACATGTGGCTCTTGAGCCCGGCAACGGAAATGTGGCCGAATCGCAACAGTTTTGAATTGGTCGTATCGGAGGTAAACTGGCGCGAATTCCCAGCCGGAAGCAGCTCACACTATGTCCTATTCGCGCACCCCACGGCGATGGTGGCTGTTGCCATTCGCAAGCATCACCGCCCTCGCATGCCAGCTT
>JBHHUI010000295.1:0-4559 GCA_046753805.1 Anaerolineales bacterium | reverse complement strand
CAGCCCGGCGATCTCGACCGTGCGCACGTCCGTGATGCCTTCCGGCAGCAGGTTAATCTTGGTACGGATCAGGTCGGGAATCTGGAAAGCCTCGTCGCGCGGCAGGATATTCGTGCGGATGTCGCGCGCAGCGGCGACTTCGGCGTTGATCTTCGCTTCGATTTCGTCCACCAGTTCGCGCCGCATCGTCTCGAACTCGAAATCCATCCGGCCCTTGAGCGGTTTCATATTGCCGCCCGTGACGCTCGCGCCATAGTCGCGCCACACAACGCCGCACAGGATGTGCATGGCGGTATGCGTGCGCATGAGCTGGTAGCGACGCTCCCAATCGACAACGCCGTGGACAGCTTGCCCGACGGCGGGCAACGCCCCGCCCGCTGGCATTGCCAGCGTGTGCCACACGTCCGGACCGGCTTTCTTCACCTTGGCGACCTGCCAGGATTGACTGCCGGCAGTCAGCACGCCTGTGTCGTTGGGCTGCCCGCCGCCGCCCGGATAGAAGGCCGTGCGGTCGAGCGCCACGCGCCCGTCGGGTTCTACAGCCGTCACGATGGCGTCGAATTCTCTCAGGTAGGAGTCTGTCTGAAAGAGCAAGTCTGTCAGGTGAATTCCCATTGTGGGGGTTGCGCCCCAATCATAAAAAAAAACCTCGCCCCAATCAGGGACGAGGGTCAGAAGACCGCCGCGGTACCACCCCGCTTGCCTTCGATGGACGAAAGCCGCTCAGGCGGGTACAAAATCATACCCGCGTCCGGGATAACGGGGGACGAGCCCGGCTTCCTTAGTGGCCTGTGCCATACAGGTGTTCAGGTCGCGGCTCAGGAGGGATTTTCGGGGCTTGCGTGCGTCCGGCTTCCACCGTCCCGGACTCGCTTGGCGCGCCGGCAGCCCATACTCGTCTCCATCACAGCCGATGTGTTATTTAGCTGACCGGATTATCCCACACTCGACCGGCAGGGTCAATTCTCGTTCGAACGCTTGCATTCAATTCTTGGGGTCCGGCTTGTCTTGCCGGTGCTTGTCCTGTTTAGGCTGCAGTGTAGCATGCTTGGTGTCACCGGAGTTCACCCCTCCCCTGGCCTCCCAAATCGGGGAGGGGCTTGGGGCGGGATAAGTCGTGTGACCCTTTGTGCCCGCTGTGGAGGGACCGGGGGTGGGCAGATTCGACGGCGCACCCGTACAAGTCAACGAATTATGGGCAATCCCCAAGACGAACGCGGGTTCTATTTGCGCGGCTTTTTCTTGCGGGGAGCCTTCTTGCGGGCAGCCTTCTTGCGCGCGGGCGCGGCCCTGGCCTGGCCGTTCATCGATTCATACAGCGACATCAGGTTACGTTCGTGCAACGCCGGCGCGACGCCTCCGAGCGCGATGCGGCTCTTGCCCACGCTTTCGATATCGACCTTTTCGAGCGCCGCCATCGGATTCTTGCGGCGCAGTGCTGTGGCAACCTTGCGCCGGATGGCCCTCAGATACTTGATGTTCGAGCGCACCGTGCTGGCAATCTCGCCGCGCAGGATGACTTCACCGTGGCCCTGTACGACGTTTTCCAACTCCAGCTTCAGGATTTTCTCCATCGAGGCGATCATGTCGTCCACATCGCCGTCCGAAATAAACGGCAGCGGCATGACCGTGTCAGCAGCGTACAGGATTTTGTCCTCCTGGACGAGCACGGTGACAGAATCGGGGCTGTGCCCGGGCGAATGCGTAATTGTGAGCGTCTTGGTGCCCAGGTGCAGGTTGATCGCCCCGGTGTCGAATATTATGTCCGGCAACACAATCTCGACATTCGTAAATTCGTGCGACTCTTCTTTAGACACGGCCAGGCTTGCCCGCCCGCGCGTATCGAGCAACTCGCGGCAGCGGGCATGCGCCACCACGTGGGCCCCCGGAAAAAAGCACGTGCCGTTGGTGTGGTCGGCGTGATAGTGCGTATTGATGACATACCGGATCGAGCTGCCCAAGCGTCCCTCGATGAACTCTTTGATCTCGCGAGTTTCACTGGGGAAAGGCAGTGTGTCAATCAGCACGGTACCGATGGGCGAAACGATGGCCCCGGCGGTTACCTGCGCGTACAGGTCGCTGGTGAAGACATAAACATCTTCAGAAACGCGTTCGATCTGAATCAAAGTGTATTTCCCTTCCAAATTCGCGGGGGTGAGAATAACACAAAGGGAAATACAAAGTCAAATTTCTTAACATAAAAGCGACCGGAATAGCCGGCCGCTCTGAAAAATGCGCCCTACTCATGTCGTGTGATCGCAAAGTTTTGCGCCTGACAGACTAGCGCTGGATACCCCCGCCTCTGATCAGCCTTGGCTTACGCGACTATTGCCGTGGTCAGCGGACTAAGCCGCGCCGCCTATCGCATCACAGATAGCAATCGGCACCCCTTCATTTGGTGTTGGCCCAAAACCGGGGTGCGGCATCACGTACACAGTAGGGACGGCTGAATATATAACACGGTTTGAGTCATCTCACAAGGGTACGCGGAAATTATTAAGAATGAGTTGAATGTGGACAATTTGTGGATAGAGTGTGGACATCTTGGGGTTTCCGACCCCAATTCATTCTTTTATGAAGCTTTCCAAATTCACGCTCTTGTGGAAAGCCTGTGGAAGAATGACCGCCGGGCGCGGCTACGTCCGGTATGCGACTTTGCCAAAGCTGCGCAGCATCCAGCGAATGGTCACACCCTGCAGCACAAATCCCAGCAGCAGAGCGACCCACCAGAGGCCATTGCCATCGAGCGCCAGCCAGTACGCCTTGCTCACCCAAAAGGGCGGGAACAATCCGAACAGCCACTGCCAGGGTGCAGCGATAAAGAAACCGATCAAGATCGTCCAGCCCGATATCCCTGCAAACTTGGCATAGGCAAAGCCGGCCACTTTGTTTTCCGCCACAAGGGGAAAGAACAGCGCGATAATCGGGGCGGTGAGCGCCGCGCCCGCCGAGATAAGGATTAGCTGCCCCAGTGGGAGCAGCGCCTGATCGATGACGAGCACCATGGCGATGACGACAAAGAACGACAGTACCGCGGGCAGCCCGACCTTATAAAGCGCATACTGGCCGGGCGTCACCGGTGTGACGAACATCGCTTTGAGCGTGTTGTGATCCTTCTCGTCCAACAACATGAACCCAAAGATAGTACCGACGAGAAGCGCGCCGGAGTAAAGCGCCATGTAGGCCACCAGCATCGGATAGATGTCGCTCAGGGGAATGGGGATGGTGTCGCCCGGCATCACGCCGCGCTCGGCAAGGTTCGTGTTCAGCCACGGCAGCAGGAAGCGCAGCGCCACTGAGATGTAGACCGTGAACAAGAACATGAAAATGAGAAAACGGTCGCGTCGGATGAGCTTAACATCGCTGCGCCCCAGACGGGTGATAAGTTGAGTCATCTGCATGGCTATCCTACCTTTACGACAAGATGCGCTCGAAATGCGCGGTGCGCCCAGATGGTAAGCCCGACAATGAGAGCGAACGTGTAACCGATGCCATAGACCCATTCCCAGGCTTCCAAGTGCACGTAAGCGCCTTGCATTAGCAGCGTGGGCGCGCTCGTCGGGATGACGAGAAATACCGGGTTGGTAATCCACCCGAGAAAGTACAGGAACGGCAATTGCAGTATGACAGCCACACCAGCCATTGGGATTAGATAATCTGTAATCGTGTCAAACCGCACGACAAGAACGATGCCCACCAGCGTGTAGATAACGCCGATTGCAATGACGCCAATGAGCAACAGAGGCACATTGGGCAGCAGGACATCCCCCGAAAAGCGCATTATGAGCAGGGCGCCGCCGATCATGACCGTAGCTTCCAGCGTTGCCAGCGCCGTGAGCGTCAGGATTTTCGACCAGAGATACTCCGACGTACGCAGGGGCGAGACAATCGTCGCATTGAGCGTGCCCTGTTCCTTCTCAAAGATGATCATGGCCGCGACGTAGAGCAATGTCGACCCGCCAACCACCAACAACATGAGCGTCGGCACGAGCGTGAACAGCTGCTCTGGGCTGGCCAGCCAAGCCAGCGCAGCGGCGACGATCGCCCCCGCGCCGATTCCAATCGCATACAGGTTGGTGCGAATCTGGACAGTGACATCGGTCTTCATCGCGGTCAGCAGCCGAGTCATACGTCCAACTCCTGCCCGGTCACCTCAATGAATATGTTGTCGAGCGTCGTCTCCTGGGTATGGATAGTCTCCAGCCGACGGGCCGCATTCAACAGGTCGTTGAACTCCTTGTTTTTGCCGAGGCCATCCAGTGGAAACTCCCGCTGCAGCACCTCCTCGGTGCTGTTGAGGAATTCCACCCGCACGACCCGCTTCCCGTATCGCTTCTTCAAGGTCGTCGGCGCGTCGATTAAGTTTATGTTGCCGGCGGTGATAAATGCCACGCGGTCACAGAGTTGGTCGGCTACCATCATGTCGTGCGTGGTGACGAAGACGGTCGTGCCACGGTCGCGCATTTGGAGCACCAGGTTCTTCACCTTGCGCGCGTTCACTGGATCGAGGCCGTTCGTCGGTTCGTCGAGAAACAGCACCTTTGGCCGGTGGAGCAAAG
>JBHHUI010000294.1:0-4566 GCA_046753805.1 Anaerolineales bacterium | reverse complement strand
CGAAATTGGACGCCATCCCCGGCGGGCAGTGCGGATTCTGGACGTGGCCGTGTTGAAAGTACTCTAAAACAACCGCTGCTGTTGCGCCGGCCGACGGCCAGCCAGGAGCACGAACGGCACAAAGCGGTCGCCGCGCACGCCAAGGCGGTGCAAGGCGCTCACTTCGCGTAGCGCGCCTCGGCGGCGGGCGGCCATGATGGCGCGGGCGGAACGCGGCCCGATGCCCGGCACGCGCAGCAGTTCGCGCCGCGAAGCCCGATTGAGCTCCACCGGCGTCTCGCTCAGATTCATCTGCGCCCAGACCTGTTTGGGGTCCTCCCCCAACGGTAGATTGCCGCCCTCCACGAAGGGCAGCTCCTCCAGATCAAAGCCGTAATCGCGCAGCAGAAACGAGGCCTGGTACAAGCGGTGCTCGCGGAGCGGGTCGACGGGCGGCAGGCTGTCCATGGGCGTGTCCGGTACGGGTGAAAAGGCCGAGAAGTAAGTGCGCGCCAGGTGCAGCTGCCGGTACAAGTAGTGCGTGGTCGTCAGGTGCTCCAGGTCAGTCTCGCCAACGCCGCCCACGACAAACTGCGTCACGGTCGAGGGCCAGCGGCCATTCCATGCATTGTGAGCGGGGTGCGTGCGACGGATTTCGTCTGCCCAGCGCAGCGGCTGCAGCAGCTCTTCGATGAACTGCTTCTTGGGAGCGAGTCGGCGGAGCCGCTCCGTGTTCGGGGCCTCCAGATTGATCGAGATGCGGTCCGCGAGTTGCATGGCGCGCAACACCTGCTCGCGCTCTGCGCCCGGCATGATCTTCAGGTGCAGGTAGCCGCGAAAACCCTGTCGGTTGCGCAGGATGTCGGCGGTGTCGAGCAACCGGTCCTGCGTCGCCATGCCACCTTTGATGATGCCCGAACTGAGGAACAACCCGTCCACGACGCCCGTGCGATGCATGCCGGCGAAGGTTTGCGCCATCTCGTCCGGTTTGAACGTGGCGCGACGGTAGTTGCGCCCGGCGCGGAAGGGACAATAGAAGCAGTTGCGTTCGCACGCCGAGGTGAGCAGCGTTTTGAGCATGCGCATCGGCCGACCTGTCGGCGTGGCAGCGGAGTAGATGCCGAGCGAGACTTTTTTGTCGGGCAGACCGGACGTGGCCGGGCGTACGGCGTCGCCCGGCGGGACGTAGCAGGCAGGCGGCGACTGCGCCAGCGCGAAATCCGGCCCGAGCGCGCGCGGGCGTTTCGGCATGGTGCGCCTTTCTTCCGCCGGTTCGAAGCGCATATCCGGTGCCAGCAGCCGAAGTTTTCCCTGTGCGTCCATGTAAAAACAGTATAGAACATATATTCTGGCTGTCAATGCTCCCCCACAGATTTCGCGGAGCGGAATTGCCATGCGCCACGATCCCCTCGCGCTATAATCTCCCCCTATGTCTGATCGTTGGAGCGTCTACGGGCGCATGTTCGCCTACCTCGCGCGCTACCCGCGCGAATTATTGTTGGCCTATGGCGGCGTATTGTTCGCCACCGCGTTCACGCTGGCGATTCCGCCCATCATCAAAGACGCCATCGACCGAGGGCTGGCAGCGGGTAACGCGCGTGCGCTGTTCGTCGCCGCTGGCGTGATCCTCGCCATCGCATTCGTGCGCGCGGCGGCCGGGTACGCGCGCGTGCGCTACGGATTCTGGCTGTCGTACCGCGTGGCGTACGATCTGCGCAATGCATTCTACGAAAGCGTGCAGCGCCTGCCGTTTTCATTCCACGACCGCGCCCGTACAGGCGATCTGATGAGTCGCGCCACCGCCGACATCTCCGAGACCGAACGTTTCATCGGCTTTGGACTGTCCGAGTTGGTTGCGACGGTGCTGCTGATCCTGGGCGTAGTCGGCGCGATGCTCTGGCTCGATCTGCGTCTGGCGTTGCTGGCGCTGATCCCCTTTCCGGTGCTGCTGGTCGCCACCGTGCGATTCGGCGGCACCGTGCGCCCCATGTTCAAGGGCATGCAGGCGCAGATGGGTGTACTCTCGTCCACCATGCAGGAGAGTATGACCGGCATCCGTGTGGTGAAGGCCTTCGCACGAGAGCCGTACGAGTTCGAGAAGTTCGACCGCGACAACGAGAAGTGGTACGGCCTCCGCGTAGATTTGATCCGCGTGTGGGCGGATAACTGGCCGTTGTTCATCTTTATCCTCTCGGTCAGTATCCTGCTGCTGTTATGGTTCGGCGGGCCGCGCGTGATGGTGGGCGAGCTGACCATCGGCACGATCTTCGCCATGGTCTCGTACGTGCTTTTGCTCAACGGCCCGGTGCAGCGCCTGGGCTTTCTCGTCAATCTGGCCGCCACCTCGGGCGCCACTTCCAGCCGCGTCTTCGAGATCATGGATACGCCCAATGAAATCACTGAACGAGCGGAGGCGCGCGACCTGGGTCGTACGCGCGGCGAGGTGGTGTTTGAGAAGGTGAGCTTCGCGTACCGCGAGTCCGAGCGCGTACTGGCGGCGGTCAGCTTCCGTGCCCGACCCGGCGAGACCATCGCGCTGGTCGGCCCCACCGGATCGGGCAAGACAACCATCATCAATTTGATCCCGCGCTTTTACAACCCGACGGCCGGGGTGGTGCGCGTGGATGGCGTGGACATTCAGGACGTCACGCTCGAGAGCCTGCGACGCAATATCGGCATCGTGCTGCAGGACCCATTCCTGTTCAGCGCGACCGTCGCGGAGAACATCGCCTACGGGCAGCCGGACGCCCCCCGAGACATGATCGAGGCGGCGGCGCGGGCTGCGCACGCGCACGTATTCATCATGGGGTTCCCGGACGGCTACGACACGCGCGTGGGCGAGCGCGGTGTGACTCTGAGCGGCGGCCAGAAGCAGCGCGTGGCCATCGCCCGCGCCCTGCTCACCGACCCGCGCATCCTGATCCTGGACGACTCCACCAGCAGCGTGGATACCGAGACAGAGCATCTGATCCAGCTCGCGCTGGCTGAGTTGATGAAAGGTCGCACCACGTTTGTGATCGCGCAGCGGCTGCTGACGCTGAAGAACGCCGACTGCATCCTGGTGCTGGACGGCGGGCGCATCGTCGAGCGCGGCACACACACCGAACTGCTGACGCGCGACGGCCTGTATCGGCAAATCTACGACCTGCAACTCAAGGACCAGGAGGTTTTTGCGGCGCTGCAGGAGCGGCTGGCAACCGACGGTGGACTGCGGACGGCCGTCGGCGGTCGCACACGCCCATGAATCGCCAGCAAACAACTCGACGCGCGGGCCTCAACTGGCTCTTCCCCGCCCGCCCGAGCATCGAGGAAGAGGAACGCCGCGCGCGCGAGGAGAAGGTCCGCGACCTGCTGCCGGATGAGGAAGAGGCGCTCGGCAAGGCCTACGACGCGCGGCTGGCGCGCCGGCTGCTCGGCCTGATGGCCCCCTACAAGGGGCGCATCTGGCTGGCGATCGTGCTCATGGCGCTGGCCTCGCTGTTCGGCGTGGCTGGGCCATGGCTGATCGGGCGCGCGATCGACGACGGCATCCGCGCTGGCTCGCTGGCGCAATTGCAATTCTGGACGGTGCTGTTTGCAATCTCCTCGCTGCTGCATTGGCAAACCAACCGCGTGCGCATTCGTATCATGGCTGAAGTAGGGACGCGCGTGGTCGCCAACCTGCGCAGCGCGCTGTTCCGGCACCTGCACGCGCTCTCGCTCAACTTCCATAACAACTACAGCGTCGGTCGCATGATGAGCCGCCTGATCAGCGATGTGGAAGTGCTGCAGGAGTTGGTCACGTGGTCGCTTACGGGCGTGGCGCGCGCCGGGTTTATCTTGCTGGGCATCGTCGCAGCTATGCTGGCGCTGAACTGGCGGCTGGCGCTGGTGACGTTCGCCGTCATCCCGGTGATGCTCGTGCTCACCAACTACTGGCGGCTGCGCGTGCGCGAGGTCTACCGCGCCACCCGACAACGCCTTTCGCTCATCAACGGTTACCTCAACGAGTCGATCTCGGGCATTCGCGTCACCAAGAGTTTCGCCCGCGAGCAACGCAACTTCCAACACTTCGATGACCTGAATCACTCGTATTTCGACGCGAACGCCGAGGCTGCGTTTCTCACGGGCATCTTTTTCCCGGGTGTGGACTTCATGGGATCGCTGGCGACCGCGCTGGCGGTGGCCGTTGGGGGCTGGCTGGTGTTGGGCGAGTCACTCACGGCGGGCACGCTGATCGCGTTCGTGTTGTACATCGAGCGCTTCTTCGACCCAATCCGCGAATTGGCGCAGCGCTACAACACCTTCCAGTCTTCCATGGCCGCCAGCGAGCGCATCTTTTATCTGATCGACACGGAGCCCGATCTAATGGATGCGCCGGACGCGGTCGCGCTCCCACGGGTGGCTGGGCGCGTGCAGTACGAGCGCGTTGGTTTCGGCTATCAGGACGGCGAGCCGGTGCTGGACAACATCAGCATTGAAGCCGCTCCTGGCGAGCGGGTCGCGCTGGTCGGCGAGACGGGGGCGGGCAAGAGCACGATTGTGCGGCTGCTAGCGCGCTTCTTCGACGTGCGGGAGGGCGCGCTGCGCGTGGACGGGTATGACGTG
>JBHHUI010000293.1:0-4570 GCA_046753805.1 Anaerolineales bacterium | reverse complement strand
CCTGGGCGCGGGAGATCGACACCAGCCTGCCAACGTATTGAACCCACCCCAAAGCTCGGCAGGCGGAGAAATGGTCCGCGATTGCTCAACGCAAAGACGCGGAGAACGCGCAGGCGCAATGACCATGCAGTTGCTTTGTGTCTTTACGTCCTGGGTTTCGTTCCGGCTGGGCTGGTTAGTGGTAACGTAACGGTCGCCGCGGGCACTACAATTGCATCGGCTGGGGTATGGAGGCGGCCAAGCGAACAACAACGCGACTGGTAATCGCTACGGCGCTGCTGGTGACTGCACTTGCGCCCGTACCGGCAGTTACTCTGGCGCAAGAGCCCCTATACCATACCGTACAGCCCGGCGAGAATCTATACCGCATCGGCTTGAAGTACGGCGTTGGCTGGCCGGAGATTGTGAGCCTTAACGGGCTGCCTGACACGCGCATCTACGTCGGCCAGCGGCTACTCATTCGCGGGGCAGCGCCCATTGAGACCGTCGCCGTCGAAGCCGCATCGGCTGCAAGTGAACCGCCCACCGCCGCGGCGGGCACGGCGCCGCCGGCTTCCTTGCAGCAGCCAGTCGCTGTACCCGTTACCCACACCGTGCAACGCGGCGAAACGCTGTTTAACATCGCCGTGCGATACGGCACTTCAACGGCCGCCATCGCGCAGGCCAACGGTATCGCCAACGCGAATTTTATATTTGCGGGCCAGCAATTGAAGATTCCGGGGAGCAGCCCGTCGCGTAACACCTTGACGGGTGCAACCGGACAAGGGCTGGCAGCAGCGCCGACTGCTCCGCCGCCGGCGTCCACACCCGCGCTCCAGACCTCCAAGCGCATTGTCGTGGACATCTCCGACCAGCAAATGTGGGTGTACGAGGGCGAGACATTGCTGTGGAACTGGGTGATCAGTACAGGCATGGCGGGCGCGGACACGCGTCCTGGAACGTATCACGTCCAGAGCAAGTTCGAGAATGCCTATGGCGGCAACTGGAACATCTGGATGCCACACTGGCTGGGCATTTACTGGGCTGGCTCGCTGGAGAACGGCATCCATGCTTTGCCGATTCTGCCGAACGGCTCACGGCTCTGGGCCGGCGTACTCGGCGCGCCCGTCTCCTACGGCTGTGTGGTACTTGGCACGACCGAAGCAGAGACGCTCTATAACTGGGCAGAGATCGGGACAGAGGTTGTTATAGAAGAATGAAACCCAATTCACGCGCCACCGCGCGCACCCGCGCGCGCTACCAGCGTATCGCGCCCCTGTACGACGCCATGGAAACCCTGGCCGAGCCGCGTTACCGACCCTGGCGTCGTCAGTTGTGGTCGCTCGTACGCGGCCCGCAGGTTTTGGAGGTGGGCGTCGGCACCGGCAAGAACATGCCCTTCTACCCGGCCGGGCTGCAGATCACCGGCGTCGATCTCACGCCGGGCATGTTGGAACGCGCCCGCACGCGCGCCGGCGAGGAGAAACTGGATGTCGAACTGCGCCTCGGTGACGCACAAGCGCTCGACTTTCCAAATGACACGTTCGAAAACGTGGTCGCCACGTTCGTCTTTTGCTCCGTGCCCGACCCGGTGCTGGGCTTGACGGAACTGGCGCGCGTGGTGAAGCCCGGCGGTCATGTGCTGCTGTTGGAGCACATGCGCTCCGCCAACAAACTCCTAGGGCTGCTGATGGACATCGCCAACCCGTTTGTCGTCCGCATGGTTGGCGCAAACATCAATCGCCGCACCGAGGAAAACGTACGCCAGAGTGGGTCGCGTGTCGAACGGATCGAAGATATGGGCCTTGGGGGTATCTTCAAGCTAATCGTGGCGCGCGCGGCTGTCTGAGCGCATCGTCAAATCGACTGCATCCGTGTTCCATTTCTCTTGTCGATTTCCTTTGCGTAGTAACCTGCGATCAATCTTGCCAGGCACGCAAGAGAATGAGGATATTGTTCACTTCGTCCTCTAACAAAATCCCCTCAAAGCCGTCCATCCCGGTTCCACGGCGACCCTGCAACACAAAAGCAACTAATTCCTCATCAGTTTTCGACTGGATGAACGCGTTTGCGTGCAGGTCGGGGCCCAGGTCGCCTTCGCCGTTCGATCCGTGGCAGGCGGCGCAGTTTGTCTCGAACAGTTCCTGGCCCATCTGCTCAGGCGGCAGCAGCGTGATCAGACTGCTCTCCGCAACAAATAGCTGATTCTCCTGGATCATGACAATCGTATCCTGGATGAGTTCAGCCTGCGCGCTGTCAGCTTGGGTCAACGCGGCGCGGAGATAGAATTCTGCGTCGGGGCGGTCGAATTGACGCAGGGCGTACAGAGCATTGCTCAAATAGCGAATCAATGTGATATCGGGTGACACCGTTTTGCCCTCGCGCCAGGCGCCCAATAGCGCCACCAGGTCGCTAATCTGCGCCGGCGACAGCACCGTACCCCAGGTGGGCATGCCTTTGGCCGGTCGGCCATGGGAGATCGTGCTGCGGTACCAGGCATCACTCAACTCGGCGAGCCGCACCGGGTCGTTTAGCGCCGGGGCGCTTTCGCCGCCCTGCCCGTTCTCGCCATGACAGATGGCGCAGGTGCTGGCGTAGATGGCCGCCCCACGCGTCGGGTCCGGCGCAGCTGCCGCGGTCACGGTCCGGGGGGCATTCGGCTCCCAGGCACGTACGAAAGCGACGATGTGGCCGATCTGCTCGTCGGTGAATGGGCCGCCAAAGTCCTGCCCCCAGGCGGGCATGATCGTGCCGGGCACGCCCGTTCGCGCCAGGCTAAACAGCGCCTCGTCCGTTGTTTGTGCGAGGAGCTCGTGTGAATTAAGCGCCGGCCCGCGGTCGCCTTCTCCATCCGCGCCGTGGCAGTTGGCGCAGTTGTCCGCGTACAACACCTCCCCGGCCGAGATGGCTGCCAACTTGTCGGCGGCTTCATCCACCCGGATGCGGGCTGGCTCGCGAAAGATGTACGCCTGAAACGTGACCAGGATCGCCAGCGTCAGTCCCAAGCCAGACACTACGAACGGGGTGTAGTTCTCTTCGGAGCGCATGGCCTACCCTCAGCTTTGGTGAAATACCTGCGCAGCGTCAAAATCCTGACGCTGAATCGGCTGGCCGGTGTCGACCACAAGCTCATTTTCGATTACCTCGATCGGGAACAGGTCAAGCGGGCGTGGCGCCGGCCCGCTGATCACTTCACCCATGGTATTGAATATGGAACTGTGGCACGGGCAATGGAACCGTCCCTCGTCCTCACGCCATGGCACGGTGCAGCCCAGATGTGTGCAGCGATGCCACATCGCCAGGAACCCGCCATCCTCCAGGCGCGAGACGAAGAAGCGGCCCTTCTGAACGTGACTCACTGTGCCGGGCTGGAATTCATCTATCTGGCCGGCGATCACCTTGCCGCCGAAAGCGCCCGCGTCCAGGCGCGGCTTGAGGAACTTCAACAACGCCGCGCCTGCCTGACCGAATAACCCGAACAGAGAAACGGCCCATGCAAGTCCAAGAAATTCGCGCCGGTCCAACTTGAAATCTGTCTTCCTATTCTTCATTGCAACTCACCTGTGCGTGCGCCTTTGTAACCCCACAGCTGCTCACAACTCAGCCCACGGGTTGTACCCGTCCGGCATCGCCCACGGCCAATACATTTTGAACCCCGGCCCACGGAAGAGAAAGCCGCTGAGGGTGAACACGAAGGCGGAGACTAGCATGACCGTAAACAACGCCAGTATCAATTCATGTCGATTTACCCGCAGCCGCCAGAGGACGAGCACGGGAATCCCAACCAGCAGGAGCAACAAACCCAATGGGAGTAGCCCTTGCGCCACCCATTGCGGCGCGCTATCGCGCAGCAGCTCGCGTAGTGAGAATGTGTTGTCCAGTGCAATATACGCCGGCATGACGATCAGTGTGTAGAGCGCGGTGTAAAGCGCAATGCGCCGACCACGGGTGGAGGAGAACCACACGCCAACTCCGGCGCGCGCGTGGTCCAAATAAGGCAAAGATATGAGGAAAAGCACCAGCACGGTGGGTACGACCACCCCTGCCAGCGTCGGATGCATGTGTTCGAGCAGCTCCTGCAACCCGACGAAATACCAGGGTGCTTTGGCCGGGTCGGTCGTCACCATGGGGTTGGCAATTGCATCCAGCGGCGCTTGCTTCAGCAGCGAGAACAGGAAGATCGTGAAAGTAACGCCCAGAAGCAGGACGATCTCCCAGAGCAGCACAACCGGAAAAGAAAAGACAGTGTCCTCCGGCCCTTTGTCTACCATGGGGGTGCGACCCCGCACAACCTCTACCAAGGCGTAGGTCTTGCTGGAACCTTTGGGGAAGATGTCGTCGGTCGTTGGGGATTGCGTTGCCATCATTATCTCCAGTTTTCGGTAATCAGTAATCGGCTGAACTTGTCACTGAATACTGTCCACTGATGACTGATCACTGATCGCCAGTCCGCCATCTTTGCGCACGCGCCACAGATGCACAGATACGAGTAGCACCAGAAGCGTCGGTAACAGAGCGATGTGCAGGGTGTAGAAGCGGATGAGTGTGTTTTGGCCAACTTCGACACCGCCCAGCAAGATTTGTCGCGCCG
>JBHHUI010000292.1:0-4584 GCA_046753805.1 Anaerolineales bacterium | reverse complement strand
TTTCCTTGATCCTTGGAATTTCCCTCCAACTTGTCTTTTTGGATTTATTATTTAACCACGTAAAGAATTTACTATGATCTTTAATCTCATTCATTGTCAAATAATCTCTTTCTGATTCTTTGACATGAGACAAAACAAATCTTAATGATGGATTATCATTAATAGGTTGGATTGGAAAACGTACAAGAAATCCTTTGTTCCATGGATTTATATCTGGTCTTTCTCCAACGGATTCCATTATATAAATCAAGAAATCATCAACTTTATTTTCATTTTCATATGTTATTGTATATACGCCGCGACCACCTCCGGGCTGCATTCCGGGTGGGAAAGGATGACCACATCTGGAAACTGCGCGCGCACGTCCGTAATGTCCTGCACGGTGAATTTCTCATGGACTTCGCAGCGCCCGTTCCAACCGATGAACTGATAATCCAGCGTGGAATCTCCATCGGCAGGCTTGTCGAGGGTGGGGAAGACGATGTGCTTGCCCGTCTCTAGCGCCACATTGCGGGCCAGATATTCGTCCGGCAGGAAGATGACCGTGTCGGCGCCGAGCGACTCCACCACGGCCACCGCGTTGCTCGAAGTGCAGCAGATATCGGTCTCTGCCTTCACGTCGGCATAGGTGTTCACATAGGTCACAACCGGCACGCCGGGGAAGCGCGCCTTTAGTTTGCGCACGTCTTCCGCCGTAATGCTGGCCGCCAGTGAGCAGCCCGCGCGCGCGGCCGGGAGCAGCACCGTCTTCTCGGGGTTGAGAATCTTGGCCGTTTCGGCCATGAAGCGCACGCCGCAGAAGATGATGAGGTCTTTGTCGGTCTCAGCTGCTTTGCGGCTCAGGTAGAGGGAGTCGCCGGTAAAGTCGGGGATGGAATGGAACAGCGCCGGCTCCATGTAGTTGTGTCCGAGGATGACCGCGTTGCGCTGCTGCTTTAGCAGGTTGATCTCGTGCGCCAATTCGGCTTTGTAATGTAACTCAAAGTCTGGCACCACGCCCGCCAGCCGGTCTTTCATCGCCGTGTAAGTTTCTTCAACAGACATATCGCCGCCTTACAGCCACTGGCTGTCAATTATTGTAGATACGACACTAATTATACCGCCATCCGCATGCTGACGTCAAGCACCGGCGCGCTGTGCGTGAGCGCGCCGACCGAAATAAAGTCCACACCGGTTTCGGCGACGGCGCGTACGCGCGCGAGCGTCATGTTTCCTGAGGCTTCCAGCGGGATGCATCCGTCTACCAGCTCCACCGCACGCCGCATTGTGTCCAGGTCCATGTTGTCTAGCATGATGCGGTCCACCGGCAGCCGGAGGGCGGTTTCGAGTTCGTCCAGCGACTTGACTTCGACTTCCACCGGCAGGCGGTCGCCGTGCATGGCACGCACGCGCGCGACGGCATTTTGCAGGCCCCCGGCGCCGTCGATGTGGTTGTCTTTGATCAGCGCCATGTCGAACAGGCCCATGCGATGGTTCGAGCCGCCGCCCACCCGCACCGCGTACTTGTCCAGCCGGCGCGAGCCGGGCGCGGTTTTGCGCGTGTCGAGAATGGTCGCGCCAGTACCAGCCACGGCCTCCGCATAGCGGCGGGTGAGGCTCGCCACCCCGGACATCCGGCCGAGGAAGTTCAGTGCGGTGCGCTCTCCCGTGAGCAACGCACGCCCCGGACCGGCAACTTCTACCAGCAGCCCGCCAGGGGCCACGCGGTCTCCGTCGTGGACGGCGGGGTAGAATTCAATGGAATCCGAGACAAATGCGAACACAACCCGGGCGACCGCCAACCCCGCCACGACCCCCTCCGCCTTTGCCTTGATCTGGCCGTTGAGGCGCGTAGCGGCGGCGATGGTCGCTGTGCTGGTTACATCCCCGCTGGTAATGTCAGCGCTGAATCTGGCGGGGTCCGCTTCCGCCGAAAGGTCCTCCGCAAGACCAAGTTCGATCAGACGCAGGATGGCTGCGTGGCGCAGGTCTTCGGGAAGCAGGGCGTATAGATCGTCGTTCGGGGGGGACAAAGCAGGAGAGTAGGGGTTGGAGATTTTATGCAGTCTCTCTAATCTCCATTCTCCCTTTACACAAACCGCTTACGAATTTCGGAACTTACAAAATCGAGCGCGGCGACGGTGATAGTGATCAGCCACACGGCGATTCCGGCGGGTTCGTATTGGAACTGCCGGATCCACTGGATCAGGATAAAGCCAATGCCGCCCCCGCCGACGAGGCCGATGATCGTCGAGAGCCGCACGTTGATATCCCAGCGGTAGATCGTAAACGAGATAAACGGCGGCAGCACCTGCGGCACAACGGCGTACATAATGGTCTGCAGCCGCGTCGCGCCAGTGGCCTGCAACGCTTCAATCGGTCCGGGATCGATACTTTCGACGGCTTCAGAATACAGCTTGCCGAGCGCGGCGACAGTGTGCAGCGTGAGCGCGATAGTGCCGGCGAACGTGCCGGGGCCGATCCAGATAATGCCGACCAGCGCCCAGATGAGCGGCTCAATCGAGCGCACGATGTTCATTAACGTGCGGACGATGCCGTACACAATGCTCCCAATCGCAAGATCGCTCTGCGCGCCGGAGCGAAAAGCATACACCGCCGCCAGCAAACCAATGAGTACCGCGCCGATGATCGCATCCCGCTGTTCGCTGATTACGGCCACGTCGGCACCCTGCGGAATCGAGACCACACCGCGACTGAACCCCAGCCCGAGCAGATACCCGAGTCCGGCGCCAAGCAGCGCGATGCCGAGCGCCGTGATCGCGCGCCCGGCCGTCGGGGGCACACGCTCTGTCACGGTCCCGAATAGATACGACCCAATACGCCAGCCGGCCAATCCAAAACCAAGCACGAGTACAAACAACACGCCCGCAGTCTGGAGGGGAGCTTTTTCCAGGCCGCCAAACCCGGCCGAAATACGAATCGTGCTGATTCCGGCCAACACGATGCCCGGCAATGCCAGCAGCAGCCCGCCCACGACGCTGCTAAGCGAGGTGACGATGGGGGCCATCAGGTTGCGCGCCGCCAGAAAGCTCAGCGGGATCGCCAGCAAGATTCCAAAGAATGTGGCCATCAGCCCGATCATGATCGTTTCGAGCATGCCGACGAGCGCAAGGTTCATCTCCCGGCTGAGATTGCCGGTGAAGACTTCGCCGCTTTCCTGGCGCACGATCAGCGTATGCACCTGGTCGCCAACCGCCGTCGAAGGAATCACCACTTCGGGAATGTTGAGCGTGGATTCAAACGTACCGTCTGGCCCAATTTCGATGGAGGTCTCGCCCACACCGCGCGGTTGGAATGGGTTGCCAATTGGATTCTTCCACAGAACATCTACAACTGCGCCCGGGCTGAACCCGCCGCCGGTGAGGGTGAGCTCGGTTCCCAGCGTCAAGCTGCCGGTGGCAAGATCGCGCGAACTGAGATCGCCGCAGGTCGGCGTCACGATAATGTATGCTTCGCCGCGCACGGCTTCGTTTTCGGGCGGGCCCTCTGCGCCGGGTGGACAGGGGGCCTGGATGCGCGCGGTGGACTCTATTGCGATGGTCTCAAACTCGAACGCAGAGCGCCACGGCCACACGATGCGGCGCAGAATAATGCGCGTGTCCTGGTATTCGCGCACGGCTTTGGGCAGGTCGATGCCGGTGATGTTCCACCCAAGTATAAATATGACGATACACGCGAAAAGAAGGCCCGGCGCTATGGATATGTCGGACTGACCTCCGCCAATGCGGGCGGCATCCGCCACCTGCCAGAGCCAGACCGCCGCCAACCCGGCTGCAGCCAGCACGCCGGTCAGCTCGAAGACTTGCTTTCTTTCGTCCGCGGTGCCCGCCAGCGACAGCATGGCGTCGGCGGCCCAAAACACGGTTACGATGTACAGCACCCCGAACACAGCGGGCAGCACCGAACGCGCGGCGGCGTCCTTTATTGCATAGCGGCCTAATAGATATCGGAGGGCGGTCAGAAAAACCAGCAGCGCCGCCGATTGTACGAGCAGCGGCCAGAAGACCCGCGCGCTGAGCGCCAGGTCTGGGAAACGCGCCCGTTGCGCAATCGCCCATATGCTGGTGAACACCAGCACGGCCAGCGCGGCAAGAATGCCGATGCCGCGTCCCCAGCGGCGGGAGGCCACCTGGCCTGCTCCCGGGAGGAGGAGCGAAAGCGCGCCGTGCCCGAACGAGATGCGATCTGGCTGCGGGGTCGCTTGCGCACTATCGCCAGTGGATTGTTGTTCTGATTCAGTCACGCTGGTATTCATGCCGGGAGGCGATCATCCGCCGAGCCGTTCGGCCTCCTCGCCGTAGATTTCTTTGAACCGCTCGTCGCTCATTTGCCGGATGGATTCGGCGTCGCCGGTGAACACCAGCCGCCCGTCACGCAGACCGATGACCTTGGTTGCATAGCGCTGCACGAGATCGAGGAAGTGCAGGCTGCACATTACGGTGATGCCTTCTTCCTGATTTAATTGCTCCAGATAGCCCAGGATCGAATGCGCCAGCACCGGGTCAAGACTGGCGACCGGCTCGTCGGCCAGGATCATCTTGGGGTCTTGCATCAGCGCGCGCGCAATGCCCACGCGCTGCTGCT
>JBHHUI010000291.1:0-4598 GCA_046753805.1 Anaerolineales bacterium | reverse complement strand
GGCGGAAGCGAGGTCGTCCGGGTTCGGCAATGGCGCTTCGGAAAAGCACGGCGCGACCAGCGGCAGCCGGCGCGCCGCCGCGAGCGTCGCGTGGTCCGGCTCGTGGAGCCATAATTGCGAGAGCAGTGGGAAATAGGATGACATCTCGGCGATATGCCTCTTCTCAATGGGCGCGGGCGCCACAGTATGGTATCACCGAAGGCCACTGACATGGTATTATCCACGGGCCATAACCACAGCCAACCTTTCTGCCAGGAACTACAATGAAGATCAATGTCATAGGCGGCGGCCCCGCCGGTTTGTATTTCGCTATCCTGATGAAATTGGCCGACCCGGCGCATGAGATCACGGTTCTCGAACGTGATGGGCCGGATGATACGTTCGGCTGGGGCATCGTGTTTTCCGACAAGACGATGTACTACCTCGAGGAGAACGACGCTGTTACGCACCAGCGGATTCATGAGAGCTTCGAACTCTGGGAAAACGTGGATGTAGTCTATCGCGGCGAACGGATATCAATTGGAGGCAACCGGTTTTCGGGAATCGCACGGCTCGTCTTCCTCAATATCATGCACGCGCGCTGCCGGGAATTGGGCGTTGACCTGCGCTTCCACACCAATGTCACGAATCCAGACGACTGGCGCGATTGTGATCTGTTGGTGGGTGGGGATGGCGCCAACAGCCTGGTGCGCGAAACATATGCGGAGGCGTTCGGCCCTGCGGTGGACTTTCGTCTCAACAAGTACATCTGGTTGGGCACGCACCAACCGTTTAACGCGCTGACGCTGACCGTCCGTGAAAACGACGACGGGCTTTTCGTCGCGCACTCTTACCGTTTCAACCGGTCAGGTTCGACTTTCATTGTCGAGTGTGTCGGCGACACGTGGGAGACCGTCGGCTTTGAGCGGATGAGTGAAGCTGAGATGTGTGCGTATTTGGAGTCTGTGTTCGCGGACGATCTCGACGGACACGCCCTGCTCACGAACAACTTCGTGCGGTGGCTCAATTTCCCGGTTGTGACCAATGCCCACTGGAGCCATGGCAACATTGTGCTGTTGGGCGACGCGTTGCACACCGCGCACTTCTCGATCGGTTCGGGCACCAAGCTGGCGCTGGAAGACTCAATCGCACTGGCCCGCAGCATGGTCGCAGAGCCGGAGGTACCCCGCGCGCTACGCGACTTTGAATCGCGCCGACGCCCGGTCGTGGATGTGTACCAGCAGGCCGCCTTTGAAAGTCTGCGCTGGTTGGAGACTCTGGCCGATAGGATGCAGCTTCCGCCGCTGGAATTCGCCTATGAGATCATGACGCGCAGCAAGAAGGTTGACCATGAAAACCTTCGCCAGCGCGATCCGGACTTTATCGCGCGTTATGAGGCCTCCGTCAGACAGAAGGGCGCGTGACTCAGTTCACCCGATGGCGGCGCGCAGTTGCTGCGCGTAGTTACTGAACTCCGGCGTGTAGGTCATCGTCAGGTCGCGGGGACGAGGGAGATCGACCGTCACTTGTTCGCGCACAGTGCCCGGGCGTGGCGTGAGAACCAGTACGCGGTCAGAAAGAAATATCGCCTCCGGTATCGAGTGTGTTACGAGCACGATGGTTGTGCGACGTACTCTCCAGATGTCGAGCAACGCCGCGCCCATCTGTTCCCGCGTGAGCGCATCAAGCGCGCCGAACGGCTCGTCAAGCAGCAGCACATCTGGATTATGGACGAGCGCCCGCCCGATGGCGACGCGCTGTTCCATTCCGCCGGACAGGTCTTTGGGGTAGGCGTCGGAAAATTCACTCAGCCCCACCAATTTCAGAATCTCGCGCGCCCGCGCGCGCGCCGCCTCCCGGGTCGTGCTGTCCAGTTCCAATGGCAGGCTGACGTTCTCGATCACTGTCCGCCATGGCATCAAGTTCGCCTTCTGGAAAACCACTCCAATGCGACGCCGTGGGCCGGACAATTCCGTCTCGTTGAGCAACACGTAGCCCGCAGTCGGCGACAGCAGCCCGGCCAACAGTTTAAGCAGCGTCGTCTTGCCGCAGCCGGACGGACCGACTATGCCGACAATTTCGTGTGGTGATACGGACAGCGTTACATCGTGAAGCGCTTGCAAGCCGCCGTTGCCAGTGGCATAGGTGTGTCCCAGGCCGCGTGCGGCCAGCACCGGCCTGGTCACGGCGTGCGCTCGTTCATCTGTGGCATCGGTGCGAGTGATCAGGGCTGCACGAACTCGTTGGTAAAGGCCTCCGAGACGTTGATCGGCTCGGTGATCAGCCCCATCGCGAGCAGTGTGGCCTGGGTGGTTTCCCACGGTTCCAACTGGGAGATGCCCGGCTGGTCTGTCTGCCAGATGTCGATCGAGGCGGCAAGCAGGCTCAGGATGGTATCTCGGTCCGCCTGGTCGAGACCTTCCACGTAGTCCAGCGAGACTTCGTACGCAGCGTCCGGATCAGCGATGACGTCGGCCAGCCCCCGCAGCGTAGCGCGTACCATGCCCGCGACCATCTCGGGCCGCTCGGCGATGAACGTCTCGCTCGTCACGAGGCCATTGCTCGCGAGAGCCACGTAATCCGATACATAGAGGACGTTGACCTCGATGCCCTGTGCCTGCAGCTGCACGGGTTCATTGTTGGCATAACCGACCACCACTTCTACTTTGTCCTCTGCCAGCGACGGCACCTGCGTGAAATCGATGGCTTCGAGTTGGGCGGCGTCTTCCGGCATGCCTTGCGAGGCCAGTAGTGCGCGCCAGCCGATGTAGGACGCGCCCCACAGGCCGGGCAGGCCCACCGTGCGACCGGCCAGGTCGGATGGAGTCGTGATGCCTTGCTCCGCTTTGGACACGACTGCGATGGGGTACTTTTCAAACCACTTCATCACGTAAACCACCGGCAGGTCCTGTGACCGCGCCTGGATCACAGCTTCGGGGCTGGCGTTTGCAAAATCCAGCTCGCCCGCTCCGATCAACGGCAGGCTGTCGTTCTCAAAGAGGGTTTCGAACGTAACGGCAAGCCCCTCCGCTGCGTAATATCCGCGCTCCTCCGCCACGTAATAAGGGGCGAACTGGATGTCGGGAATGAACCCCATGCCGATACGCACCGGAACGAGCGTTGCCGGTACGGAGTCTGCCGGTACGGGAGTCGCGCCTCCGCAGGCAGCACCCAGCAATGCAACGGTCACAATTGTCGAAAAAATGCTGTATTTCATCAGGAACCTCTCTCAGGCCGGGCCAGGAGGCAAAGGATTGGTGTTCCCTCTACCTCCGGTAGCCCGGCGCTTTTCGGTCGGATTTGCTTGCGCCATGTGGAAGTGCAAGCGCTGGCATGGTTTTCATGCCTCACTGTTGCCAGCGCAACGCCCGGCGCTCCAGAATGCTAATCAGGCCAAACAGGCTGGTCGCGATGAGCACCAGCGCCAGGATTGCAACGAAGATCAACGACGTATCGAACTGGCCGCGCCCGAGCGTCACGAGGAATCCGAGGCCGGCGTCCGCGCCGACGAACTCCCCAACAACTGCGCCGATGACGGACAATGTCGCGCCAATCTTGAGACCGCCCAACAAGATGGGCAGCGCAGCCGGCAGCTCCAGATGCAGGAAGGTCTGCCAGCGAGAGGCGCGGAGCGAGCGCATGACATCGCGCAGCTCTTCCGGCACGCCGCGTAACCCGACGACGACGTTGATCAATATGGGAAAGAAAACGACGAGCGCACAGATGAGTACCTTGGAGAGTAGACCCGATCCGAACCAGATGATGAGCAGCGGCGCGTATGCGACAACCGGAATGGATTGGGATGCCACGATGTAGGGGGAAATAAATCGTTCGACGGCGGGAGACTTGGCCAACCAGTATCCGAGTACGGCTGCGAACGTGAGGCCCAGCGCCAATCCGGCCACGACTTCGCCGATGGTTATGGCTGTGTGGTAGAGCAGAGTGCCGTCTGCGAGCGCCGCGATCAACCGGCGCGCGACGCGCGCCGGAGCCGGCAGAATGAACGCCGGATACTGCCCGACGACGACGGCCAGTTGCCAGATTGCTAAGGCAACGCCAGCGGTGAGTGCGACGATCCACCCGTGGGTGGGCGCGCGCTTTCGATTGGGAGCAAAATAGTGTGGAATTTCAAGTGCGGTCATCTTCGCCTCGCGCGAGTCTGCACCTGCATAACAAACTCCTGATGGCAATGCCTTCAGCGCAGGGCAAAGACGCGCGCGTGCTCGACGAAACGGCGCGCGGTCGGCGTGAGACGAAAACCCCCGAGAATTGGATTCATCGGGGGCGTCAGACACCGCACGCTGCCGGCTGCGTGCTGCAGCAAGCATGTGGCGAAAAGACCTTCTATCATCCGGACTATACCGTCGGCCTCGGAGTTTCACCGAGTCCACCAGCATCCATTCGTTATTTTGGGAGCTGGGTCGCGGGCTTTCCCACTGCGTGGGATTCACCGCCGGTCGGGAATTGCCCTTGTCTTGCTGGGCTCACCCTGCCCCGAAGGTTGCTATTCAGTTAGCAGCGATTATAGCGTCCCTTGAACGGCGCGTCAACAATCAGCGGCTGGTCGTGTTAGCGTTCAGCGATAAGGTCAGGGTGTAATCGTTCAGCGAAAATGTCAG
>JBHHUI010000290.1:0-4628 GCA_046753805.1 Anaerolineales bacterium | reverse complement strand
GATATTGATTCCGGAATTTCACTCACTATGCGTAACTTCCACCAAACATAGGTGCACCTCTCCCGCCCCGTTCTTTTGCGGTGCGGCATACGCTTGGCTACAATCCATAGCATATTTCTGCGGGCAATAACGCCCTAGATCACGGAGAGCAACATGGCAAACAAACAACCACCCCGCGGACCGAAACAGCCGCCGCCCGAACCTTTCCGGGTTAACTGGCTGGTCATCGGCGGCATCGTGATCGTCGTGGGTCTCGCGGCGTTTCTATCACTTGGACAATCTGACAATGAGCCAGCGGCGAGCTCGGATGGAACCGCTGCGAACGCGGGTACTGTCTTGAGTTGGGATGCGCCGCCGCCGATGACGATCGACACGAGCAAGTCGTATACCGCCACGCTCACGACCGACGCCGGGGACATCGTCGTCGAACTCTTCGACGATCTAGCGCCGGTGACTGTGAACAACTTTGTCTTCCTCGCCAATCAGGGGTTCTATGACAACACCACCTTCCACCGAGTCATTAGCGGCTTCATGGCGCAGGGCGGCGATCCGACCGCTACCGGAGCCGGCGGCCCAGGATATCGGTTCGAAGATGAATTGGATACGGGGCTCGAGTTCGACCGGGCCGGATTGCTTGCCATGGCCAACAGCGGCCCCAATACGAACGGCAGCCAGTTCTTTATCACCTATGCTCCAACGCCGCACCTCAATGGATTGCACACCATCTTTGGCGAGGTCACCGAAGGGCTCGACGTCGCGCTGGCCTTAAAAGAGCGTGATCCGCAAGCCGCCGCCGGGCCGGGTTCCGCACTGATAGCGGTCACCATCGACGAGCGCTGAACCGCCGACCACCATCCATTGACAATCCAATCATCACCGGCATCCAACCGGGCAGCGATGGTTGCCCTTGCCGGCGCCTTCGTGGCTGGTTGGCTGGGCCTGCTCGGGGGCGCAGCCGTCTTTGCCTTTGGCTTATTCTCGGCCGCGACCGAAATTGCCGTTGTGGCAGCCACGGCGGGCGCGGTGGCTGCGCTTGGGCTTATTGGCGCGCCGTTAGCCGGCCATGCGTTGCGGCGCATTCGCGGCGGGCAGCCCCTGTCGTGGCACGTGCCGTTGCCTGTGGGAGCTATTGCAGCCATTACAGCGATTGTCGTGACACTTTTAGGGGAGCTATTGCTCGGCGTGCGGTTGCTACGCCCCGTCGTCGTGCTACCGGCGAGTGTACTGGCAGTCGCTGCGCCGACGCTGGCAGTTGTGGCGCTGGCCGTTCGCTCGCGACCGGGGTTCAGCCCGCTGCGCGCCTGGGCGCATTTCGCCGCTGGAGCGTGGTTCAGCACGGGGTTGGCATTGGTCCTCGAACTCGTGCTGGCCCTCATTGCGCTGGCCGTCGTTGGCGGCGTGTTGGCGGTCGTGGCGCCGGCGGAATACGCCGAAATCTTCGGGCTGCTGCAGGATGTGGCGCAGGGAGGGCCGGTCGAGCCGCTCCTGCCATGGGTACTCCGGCCGTGGGTCATTGGCTTGCTCCTGGTCGGGTTTGGGGGCGTCGTGCCATTAATCGAGGAAGGGGCGAAGATAGCCGGCGTCGCCGTACTGGCGCGCCGGCTGACTCCGGCTGCCGGATACGCGGGCGGTGTGCTGGCGGGAGCCGGGTTCGCCTTCGCTGAGAGCCTCGGCAATCTTGCCGGCGCAATCGACGTGTGGGCGTTTGTCGTGCTTACACGCATCTCGACGCTTGTCTTACACACTTTCACAACCGGATTGATCGGGTGGGGTCTGGGTCGCCGTGACCGGCGCCGCGCGCTGCTTGCATTCGCCGGCGCACTGCTGGCGCACGGATTGTGGAATAGCGCCGTGGTCGTCGTGGTCGTATTGAGCCTGGCGCTTGCGAACGGAGCAGCCGCTGCCACGCAGATGCTTTTGGGCGTCGGTATTGTGGGTGCGGGCATGTTCTTGCTTGCGATCCTGGCGGTTTGCTTCGGCGGGCTGATCGTGCTTGCGCGGCTGGCAGGCGGCGACGCGGACCCCGGATAGACACAATCCTCTGACGGCAGCGCTGCAGCGCCTACTTTCCTTGACAACCCCATACCGCTATGCTACATTTCACCCCGGTTAGCCACAGGGAACATTCCACGTTTGCGCTAATCAAGGAGACCCATCTTGAGCAAGTCGCGCAATGAACTTATGGTTGATCGCCTGCGCGATCTCCAGGCCAGTTCGCCGGACGTCGAAGCTGCCGCCGTCGTCAGCGTTGACGGGCTCACGATGGCGTCTGCGCTCCCTCGTGAAGTGGAAGAAGACCGGGTGTCGGCGATGTCGGCCGCGATGCTCTCGCTTGGCGAGCGGATTGCGGGCGAGCTCGGGCGCGGCGTTCTTGACCAGGTCTACATTAAGGGCGAGAATGGGTACGTGCTGCTGATGGCGGTAGGCGAAGAAGCGGTGCTCACCGTTCTGGCGCGGGCCGACGCCAAGCTGGGCCTTTTGTTCCTGGACATGCGCCGGGCGACGGACGACCTCGAAAAAATCGTCTGACGCATACGCCTCCTGTCCAGTTCTAGCGGAGTCAACGGTGCCTAACAACCCCAGCGGTCTATATTACCCAAATCGTATCGCGCGCATCTATCTGCATGCGATGGAAGACGTGATGGGCCAGAACGGCCTGAACGCAATCCTGAACATGGCGAACCTGGGTGAAATGCTAGGCAACTATCCGCCGGACAATCTCGACAAGGAGTTCGATTTTGCAGACTATTCGGCGCTGAACGCAGCGTTGGAGGAGATGTACGGCCCGCGCGGCGGGCGCGGGCTGGCCTTGCGCGCCGGGCGGGCCTCATTTGCAAAGGGCCTGCGCGACCTGGGTGCGCTGGCGGGTGTGGGCGACCTGGCTTTCAAGGTGTTGCCGTTGAACGCCAAGCTTAAAGTCGGTTTGCCGGCCATGGCGAAGATTTTTTCCCAGGTGAGCGATCAGAAGTCCACAGTTAAAGACACCGGGAACGAGTATATCTATACCATTCATCAGTGTCCGGTGTGCTGGGGGCGCGAGGCCGAGAACCCGATCTGCTTTGCGGCGGTGGGCTTGCTGCAAGAAGGGCTTAAGTGGGTTTCCGGCGGGCGCGAATTCCGGGTCAATGAATCCGAATGCATCGCCGCCGGCGCGGAGGTGTGCGAATTCGTCATCCAAAAAGAGCCGATAGACTGATCCTCCGTCCAGGACTGAAGGCATGAGCGATAAACACAGCATCCTGATCGTCGAGGATGATCTCGATCTGGCTGAAATGCTCACGGCCTATTTTCGGGTGCAGGGCTATGAAGTGCAGACCGTCGCGTGGGGCGAAGACGCCGTCCGGGCCACCCTGGCGTCTCAACCGGACCTGGTCATGCTCGACATCCGCTTGCCGGACATCGACGGCTACGATGTTTGCCGGCGCTTGCGCGCGGACCGGCGTACGGCAATGGTGCCCATTCTGTTTCTGACGGAGCGCCGCGACCGTGTGGATAAACTGCAGGGCCTGAAACTGGGCGCGGTCGATTACATTACAAAACCGTTCGACATTCAGGAGCTCAAGCTGCGCGTGCGGAACACGCTGCGGCGCGCCGGGCAGGAATCGGTTTTGAACCCGGTTACGGGATTGCCCGACGGGCGGCTGGTCGAAGATCGGTTGCGCAGCGTGGCCGACGACGAAGACTGGGCCGTGCTGATCGCCAAGGTGGCCGGGCTGGACCGCTTCCAGGAAGATTATGGCTTTGTCGCCTGTGACGACGTGTTGCGAGCGATCAGCCTGATGGTGAGCAAGGCAGCGCGCGCGGCCGGGACGGGGGCGGAGTTCATTGGGCATCTGTCCGGCGACGAGTTTGTGGTCGTTACGACCGCTTCGCTGGTCGATCTGGTCCGCGAGCAGATCGAGTCGCGTTTAAATCAGAGCATCCGCTACTTCTATCCGCTCAAAGACCGCGAGTCGCTGGCCGGGCGTGCAATCGGCGAGCGCCTGTCGGTTGTGCTATCTATCATCGTCGGCGAAAGGTCAATGGTCTTCCCGGATGTTGATGCGCTGCGGAACGCCATTGCGATCAACCCCATGCCGGCCATAGCCTGAGAATCCATCCCGCATCGGTTGACCCCGGGCCGCGATCCGTTGCGCGGCCTATTTTTTTGTATGAAGACGGTCGTCGTAATCCCTACTTATAACGAAGCTACCAATATCCGGGCAATGGTTAGCGACCTGTGTTCGCTGTCCGTGCCGGACCTTTCCGTGCTGGTCGTGGACGATGCCTCGCCAGACGGCACAGGCCGAATTGCCGACGAACTGGCGTCCGAATCGCCCGCTCGGGTCCGGGTGCTGCACCGCGCGGGGAAGTCCGGCCTCGGCACCGCTTACATCGCCGGGTTCCGGTCTGCACTCGATGCGGGCGCAGCGGTCATCGGGCAGATGGACGCCGATTTTTCGCATTCGCCGGAATACGTCCCCCGTTTGATCGAGCGGCTAGCCGACAGCGATGTCGTCGTCGGGTCGCGCTACGTGCCGGGCGGCAGCCTTGACGAGCGGTGGGAATACGGTCGGTTCTTGCTCAGTTGGTTCGCCAACAGCGTGTACGCGCGCGCCATCCTGGGTCTGCGCGTGCGCGATGTGACC
>JBHHUI010000289.1:0-4662 GCA_046753805.1 Anaerolineales bacterium | reverse complement strand
TACGAGGCCGACGAGATTGAGCGATTGGCAACGGAGGGCGTAATTGAAATGGCCGCCTGATGGGTCGTGGACCGCTGCGCCTCACATCCGTGTCTGGGTCTCGAACAGCCGGATGCGGAGTGCATGGCGCCGTCTTGTCAAAGGCAGTGACCCGGGCGGCGAGTCGAGGAAGGAGTGTTTATGGTCAGATCGAGATAGAACAATCACAAACCCAATGCTCAGTGTCACACATTATGTAGGGTAGAGGAGGATAATCATGTCTCGTATTTCGCGTTATGCCTGGCCGGCGCTGGCCGTGTTCGCGCTTTTGCTCGTCGCGTGCCAGCCCCAGGTGGTTGAAGTTGAAGTGACCCGCGAGGTCGAAGTCTTATCGGAAGTTGAAGTGACCCGTGAGGTCGAAGTCGTATCGGAGGTTGAAGTCACTCGCGAAGTCGAAGTCCCGGTGGAGGTCGTCCCGGGGCGCTGCGCCCAACCGCTCGACGAGGTGAGCGAAATCCTCATCGGCGCGACTGCACCGCTCTCCGCGCCCGGCTCCGTCAACGGCGGCCTGGCAATGCAGTGGGCGTTCAACATCGCGGTCGACCACATCAACGCCGATGGCGGTGTACTCGGCAAGCCTGTTAACATGATCTTCTACGACACGGAAGGTCTGTCTGAGCGCGGCACGGCGGTCATGGAACGCCTGATCACGCAGGACTGTGTGCCGGCCGTGGTCGGTGAATACCATAGCGCCGTCGGCCTGACGATGAAGGAAGTCGCCCACAAGTATCACGTGCCAACCGTTTTCGCTGAAACCTGGAATGACGACATCACCGGCGTTGGCTATGATGAGGTCTTCCGCATTGCGCCAACCTCTTCGATGGTTGCTGGCGCCGATGCGGCCTATATGTCGGATCTGGGCCTGGAGTTCGTTGTGATCACAGCGGAGAACAGCGACTACGGCGTTCCGGCGGCGGCTGCGCTCGAGGAAAAACTGGCTGCTGTAGGCATTGACTCCGAGACATACCTGGTAGAGATGGGCCAGCAAGATATGGTACCGGTCATCACTCGCATCCAGGCCGGCCCAGCGCCGGATGCTGTGATTGCCCTCATCACCGGCGAAACCTCGTACAACTTTGAGCAGCAGGCGGCTGAGGCTGGACTGATGCCCAACGATGACACGATCTGTATCGCCAACCAGGTCGCGATCAACCCAGAGTTCTGGTTGAACGTGCCGGATGGGAACTGGTGCGCGTTCCGCAAGGTGGGCCTGGTGCCGTCGCTGGCCAACGACGTGACCGACCGCTTCCAGGCAGATTACCGCACGAAGTTCGATCGCTTCCCCGAATCGTATGCGCTGGAGTCCTATGACGCGATGCTGATCATGGCAGACGCCATCGAACGCGCCGGCTCGCTCGATCCGGACGCCATCATCGCGGCGCTGGAAGCGACCGACATCGAACTGACCCAGGGGCGCTACTACTTCCCCTACACGAGCGCGAATTCCTCCGTGGATCGCGAATGCGTCGACGGCCTGATTGACGAAGGCGGCTACGGCAGCAAGTGCGCGCTGCAAGGGGACGACGTTCCCGAGGGCACGCCCGGATACATGTGGCACCAGTGGCCCGATCCGGCGGTGCTCTTCATCCAGTACTTCGAGCAGGGCCAGAGCGCCGACGAAGCAGCCGTGGTCTTTCCCGAAACTTATCAGACGCACGGCACGAACTTGATCCCCTACGGCACTTCGCCGTAGCGTGAACTGGTTCGGCGCTTAGAGCTGAATGGGGCGTCCGGTACGTCGCAGACGCCCCATTCTCTTATGGGAGGCGAACTATGGGCGCAGAAATTGACATTACTAGCCAATATCTGGTTAACCTGCTCTTCAATGGCGTTCTCATCGGTTCGATTTATGCCTTGATGGCTTTGGGGCTAACGCTGATCTTCTCTGTGATGGGAATCGTCAGCTTCGCCCACGGTGAGCATTACATGATTGGCGGATACGTGGCCTTCGTTGTAATTGAGAATTTCACCGGCCTGCCACGTTTCACTGGCGTCATTGTCGCCGGCGTCGTGACTTTCATCATTGGCGCTTTATTTGAGCGCATTTTTCTAAGGCCCATGGCCAGAGGCGAGATCGAACGCCCCAGCGAGTACGCCATTCTGGTCACCTTTGGTCTGGCTTTCTTTTTGCAATACACTACCCTGGGCATCATGGGGCCGTTTCCAAAGAAAGCTCCGCGCTTCTGGGACCTGCCGGAGATCGATATCGGGTGGCTTGTGTCCAAAGCGGCGACATTACGAATCTGGGATATTCCTCTGAGTGCGGGACGATTAACGGCGGCATTGCTTGCGGTAGTATTACTTGTCGCGATGCTCTATTTCATGAAACGTACCTGGACCGGCCGCGGCCTGAACGCTATCAGTCAAGACAAAGATGCCTCGGCTGTCGTGGGAATCAACCCGCTGCGCATGAACACCTTAGCTTTCGGGCTGGGCACCATGCTGGCGGGCATGTCCGGCGCCACACTGGTAACTGTATTTTCGTGGGTCGCCCAGGTCGGCGTGCCGGCATCTGCCAAGTCGTTTGTCATTATCGTGCTGGGAGGCATGGGCTCCATTCCGGGTGCATTGCTGGGCGGCTTGATCATCGGCATCGTAGAATCGCTGGGGGCGGGATTATGGCCCGACCCGAACCGTGCACTGGCCTATAAGGATGTGCTCGGCCTGCTTATTTTCGCCCTCGTCCTGCTCGTGAAACCAACCGGCTTGTTCGGGAGGAAGCTATGAGACGGATACCGCTTCACTGGTTGCTAGTGGGTGTCGCGGCCGTCATCGTGTTGGCTGCCCCAGCCTTACTGGCCAGCAGCCCATATCTGATTCACGTGGCGATCGTAGCCTATTTCTATGCCGTGCTGGCCTCCAGTTGGTCACTGTTGGCCGGATATGCCGGGCAGTTTTCGTTTGCGCACATGGCCTTCATGAGTATCGCCGCATATACAACCGGCATTATGGGCCGCGACCTTGGTACGTCGCCGTTCGTCGGCATTGTAGCGGGGACCCTCTTGGCCGGCTTTGTAGGCTTAATCATCGGCATCCTGTGCCTGCGTTTGCGCAGCACCTATCTGGCGCTGTTCACCATCGCCTTCGCAGAAATCCTGCGGCTGGCGATCAACGCCGAACTGGAATTCACGGGTGGTCCGAACGGACTGCACATTCAGCTAATGCTGGACACACTCTCGCGAGTGCCGTATTACTACATCATGTTGGGCCTGCTCGCTGCTTCTCTGGGCATTATGTATTGGATTGCCAACTCGCGTTTTGGCCTGTTCTTTCGCGCCATTCGCGAGGACGAGGAGGCGGCGGCAGCGCTGGGCGTGCATGTCGTGCTCTACAAGGTGATGGTGTTCGTGATCACGTCGCTGATCGCCGGCCTCGCGGGCGCTGTGTTCGCGCACTACATCGAATTCATCACGCCCAACATCATGCTCATTGCGGAGATGAGCATCGTCATCGCCATGGCCGTCATCGGCGGGGTCGAAAGCCTGATCGGCGCAGCCATTGGTGCGGTATTCGTCCATTTTTCACTGGAGATGCTGCGTGAGATCGCGCTGCCCGCAAGCTGGATGCCGCAACTGCTGGCTTTGAAGCCCACATTAGAGCGGTTGGGGCTGGGCGTGGGCGCGCACGGCATTGCCACTCATGCCTGGCGGCGAGTGTTCTTTGGTTTATTGCTGATGCTCACACTGCGTTTCTGGCGCAATGGCTTAATCTACCCTGTTATCCAGCGGTTGTTTCGTCGGCAAATGTTGGCCGAGACGGTCGCCAAGCGGCAGCTGCCGGCAGAAGGCGAGGCGGGGTGACGTGTACTGCATTTCAATTTCACGTTGCAGGCTTGTGGGGAATATGTCGTGAAACTAGAGCTTAAAAACGTTTCCAAGAGTTTCGGCGGCTTGCAGGCCGTCGACCGTGTATCGCTGACCATTGACCAGTCACAACTCGTCGGCCTGATCGGGCCCAATGGCGCGGGCAAGACAACGCTGACGAACATCATCGACGGAGTCCACGATCCCACCCAGGGCGAAGTCTGGCTTAACGGGGAACGCGTGGACCACCTGCCGCCATACCAGATTGCCCGGCGCGGTCTGGGGCGGACGTTTCAAGTAACGCGCGCCTTTCGCCGCATGACGGTCATGGAGAACATGCTTGTGCCGGCCATGGCGCTGAACCCGACGGCTGACAAGAAAGAGATGGAGGCCAAAGCCCATGCGATCCTTAGTTTCCTTACCGTCGAGCATCTGACAAACGAACTCGGGCGCGGGCTTTCCGGTGGGCAGCAGAAGCTGCTCGAACTGGGCCGCTTGTTGATGCTCGATCCACAGATCATCATTCTTGACGAGCCGTTTGCCGGCGTGCATCCCAAGCTCCAGGAGACCATCTACGAGTACATCCGCAAAGTGCGCGCGGAAGGCAAAGCCATCATTCTGATCAGTCACGACATGGGGTCTATCTTCGCGTTAAGCGAGCGTTTGATTGTGATGCACTTTGGCCGGCTCATTGCCGACGGCGATCCCGCCGAGGTCAAGAAGGACCCGGCCGTAATTGAGGCCTACCTCGGCGCAGATGAGGAGGAAGGCGATGCTTGAGGTGCGCGATTTGTATGTCGGGTACTACAGAGACCTGAAC
>JBHHUI010000288.1:0-4679 GCA_046753805.1 Anaerolineales bacterium | reverse complement strand
CGCGACCTGCTTCAATCCGTACTTGCCCATGACGGACATATAGACGGCGGCCGCCGTCGCCATGAGACCCTGGTTCGTGCAAATATTAGACGTGGCCTTGTCGCGACGGATGTGCTGCTCGCGCGGAGTGAGTGTGAGCACATAGCCCGTGTTGCCGTTCTTGTCCACGGTCTCGCCCACCAACCGGCCCGCCATCTTGCGCACATATTTCTCGCGGGTGGCGAAGAAACCCAGATACGGGCCGCCGTAAGAAAGAGGCACGCCGAGCGGCTGGCCTTCCCCCACGACAATGTCCGCGCCGTACTCCCCGGGCGGCTTGAGCAGCCCGAGTGCAATGGGATTCGTCACCACACAAAGCAAAGCCCCCACATCGTGGACGGCATTGGCAAGCCCGGTCAGGTCCTCTAATTCGCCGAGGAAATTGGGGTGCTGCACGATGAACAGGGCGGTGTCTTCGTCCAGTTGCACCACCAGATCGTCTAGCTCGGCGTGTGCGTCATCATCGCCGACGATATTCAAATCCATGCCCTGCGTGTACGTCCGCATCACGGTGCGGTATTGCGGATGGACTGCCGGCGACATGATGACCTTTTTACGCCGGCCACGGTGCTGGTTCAACGCAAGGATAACCGCCTCGGCCATCGAAGTCGCGCCATCGTAGTGGCTGGCATTGGAGGCTTCCATCCCTGTGAGCGCGCAGATCATGCTCTGATATTCGTACACTACTTGCAACGTACCCTGCGAGACCTCCGGCTGATACGGCGTGTACGCCGTGAGGAATTCCCCACGCAGGATCATGTGGTTCACCATCGACGGGATAAAGTGATGGTAGGCCCCTGCGCCGAGGAAGATCGGCGTGTGCCCGGCGTCGGCGTTCGACCCGGCCAGGTCCGTCAATTCACGCATAACGTCGATCTCGGCCATTGGCTCCGGCATATCCAGCTTCGGAAAGCGATACTTCTCCGGGATCGGCTCAAACAGGTCCGCGATGCGTTCGACGCCCACGGCCGCCAGCATCGCCGTGCGGTCGTCAACGGTATGGGGGATATAGGGAGTTGTGTTGGACATCTACACTCCGAGAAAGGTGTTAAGGTGCGCGGCAACCGGCGACGCTGGAGATGGGATTAGTGCTCGCGTTCGTCGCAGTATTTGGCGTATGCGGCGGCATCCATGAGCGCATCCAACTCAGACGTATCGACGAGCTTGATCTTCATCATCCAGGCGGCGCCGAAGGGATCGGAGTTTACGATTTCGGGCGTGTCTTCCAATCCCGAATTCACCTCGATCACTTCGCCGCCCGCCGGCATGGTGAGATCGGATGCTGCTTTGACCGATTCGATCGTGCCGAACGAGTCACCCTGGGCGAGCGAGTCGCCCACTGCGGGGAGTTCGACATAGACGACGTCCGACAGTTGGTCCTGCGCATAATCGGTCACACCGATCACGCCCGTATCGCCCTCAACGCGGACCCATTCATCGCTCTTCGCATACTTTAGTCCGTCCGGTGTGTTCCAACTCATGGTTGAACCTCCTGTACTCGTCTCGTGAAATTCGGATCAAAAAAGGGGCGCAACCCATTTCGGATGCGCCCCTCTGTCGTAGACCTGAGAGATTCGCCCGGTTGCCCGAGATTGCCCCGTCGGTGTCAAATGACTTTCCAGAGGTTGTCAGTTGCGAGGTCCCTGATACCTGAGAGTTTCACAACGCTCGAAGGCATGAGCGCTGCTTGCCCCTTCGGTGCCCGTCCATCAGAGACGGGACTCTCCCCCGCAGCTGTTTGGTTGTGGCCGTCATTCTAGAGTTCGGCTGCTGAAATGTCAAGGAATTTACAGGCGCGGCAAGATGCACGCGGTTGGGGCGCATGAATTCCCGCTCGAAAAGCAGCATGCTCCCTCACGGTATAATCCCCCACCGTGTTTGAATTCGAGCTAACCGCAACCGATGGACAGGCGCGGGCCGGGGTTTTCCATACACCACACGGCGCACTGGAAACGCCCATCTTTGCCCCCGTGGGAACGGCCGGCACAGTCAAGGCCGTGACGCCCACACAGTTGCAGGATATCGGTGCGACGCTCGTGCTGGCGAACACCTATCACCTGTACCTGCGCCCGGGTGACGCGCTGGTGCGCGACCTGGGCGGCCTGCATGCATTTATGCAATGGCCCGGCCCGATCCTGACGGACTCGGGTGGTTTTCAGGTTTTTTCGCTGAGCAACACAAACACCGTCGACGCCGACGGGGTCACGTTCCGCTCGCACATCGACGGCTCGACGCACCGCCTTACTCCAGAGAGATCCATCGAAATCCAGCAGAATCTGGGCGCGGACATCATCATGGCCTTCGACGAGTGCCCGGCACCGTACGACCGCGCCGCCAACGAAGCCGCGCTCGAACGAACGCACGCCTGGGCGGAGCGCTGCAAATCGGCTCACACACGCGCAGACCAGGCTTTGTTCGGCATTGTGCAGGGCGGCGCGCACCCGGACTTGCGGGCTGCGGCGGCGCGCTTCATCGCGGGGCTGGACTTCCCCGGCATTGCCATTGGCGGACTGTCAGTGGGTGAAAGTAAGCCGGAAATGCACACCATGTTGGAAATCATCCATCCCCTGCTCCCACAAGACAAACCGCGCTACTTGATGGGCGTCGGCTCCCCAGAAGACCTGGTCAACGCCGTCAGGCGCGGTATTGATATGTTCGACTGTGTGCTGCCCACCCGGTTGGCGCGCAACAACGCCGCCATGACGCGCACGGGCCGCCTCAATATGAAGAAGCGCGAGTTTGCTGCTGATCCGCTCCCCGTCGAGCCAGGTTGCGCGTGCTACTGCTGCGCCAATTTCACGCGCGCGTACATTCGCCATCTGTGCATGGCAAAGGAAATCCTCGGCGCGACACTGCTCAGCATCCACAACCTGCACCTGCTCATTTCCCTAACTCACGAAATGCGGCGCGCAATTGTTGCGGGGATCTTCGGTGATTGGGCGACGTCGTTCCTGGCGGAGTATCCAGTGAACAGTAATCAGTCATCTGTTCACTAATTACCGATGACCATCCTGCAAGCCGTCCTCCTCGGCGTTGTTCAAGGCGCGACTGAATTCCTGCCGATCTCGAGTAGCGCGCATCTGGTGCTGCTGCCCGCGTTCTTCGGCTGGGAGTTCGATCCCGAACTGGAATTCGTCTTCGACGTGTTGGTGCAACTTGGCACGATCATCGCTGTCATCGTGTATTTCCGGCGCGACCTGTGGCAGATTGCGACTGCCGTGCTACGCGGACTCTGGCAGCGCGCTCCGCTGGAAGACCCCTATGCGCGGCTCGGCTGGCTGATCGCACTGGCGACCGTGCCGGCCGTCGTCGTCGGCGTGCTATTCAAAGATTTCTTCAAGGCCACGTTCGGCGTTCCGACCGCTGCGGCTGGGTTCCTGTTCGTCACCGCCTTATTGCTTACCGCCTCCGAACGGCGGAGCCGCACCCGCACGCGCGCGATCACCAGCGTGGGCTGGCTTGAAGCGTTGTTCATGGGCGTGTTGCAGTCGTTGGCGATCTTTCCGGGCATCTCCCGCTCCGGGGCGACCATCGCGGGCGGGCTGTTTCGCGGCCTGGACCGACCCACCGCGGCGCGCTTTAGCTTCCTGATGGCAGTGCCGGTAATGATCGGAGCCGGGTTGGTGGCATCCCGAGACCTCCTCGCAATTCACGGAACAGCCAGTTACCTGCCGATAATTCTGGTCGGGCTCGTCACGTCGAGCATCGTTGGTCTGGCATCTATCCATTGGCTGCTGAGCTATTTGCAGCGCCGCTCGCTGCACGGCTTTGCGCTCTACTGTGCGTTGCTGGGCCTGGCAGGCTTGTTGACCGCTTGCGCGCCGGCGCGCGTGGACGCTACCGTAACGCCACGCACCTTTCCCGTAGGGGCAACGCCGGCCACGCGCGCGCTGGCTCAGCAATGGGCCGCCGCCTATCCGGGCGAATTTGTCCCGGCGGTGACGGAATATCCCTCAACCATAGCGCTTGCCGCCGCCGTTGAATCCGGCGAGCTGGCCGCCGGGGTCGCGCTGGAAATCCCGGTCGACGCCGGTTTGTTCGCCGTCCCGCTGGCGAGTACAGCGCTGGCAGTGGTGGTACACCCGTCCAACCCGGTGGAATCGATCACGGTTGAAGAAGCGCGCGCGCTATTCACCGGCCGCATCCGGGAATGGGATGCGGTCGGCGGGCCGGCGCTCACTGTGCAAGTGATCCTTCAGGATGAGGGTTCGGATGTGCGCGCCGCGTTCGACGCGTTGGTGCTGCGGAATGCGCGCCCGACGCTGGATGCCATCCTTGCGCCAAACGAGGCCGCCGTGCTGGCGTTCGTGGCCGAGACGCCAAACGCGGTCGGGGTTGCGCCGGCCGTGCTTGTGGAGCAGTCGGGGCGGGCCTTGCCGATCGACGGCGCTTTTCCCGGCGCGGAGGATTATCCGTTCAACGCCGACGTATTCGGCCTCTCGCTCGGCGAGCCGCACGGCGCGCTGCGCGCGTGGTTGGCGTGGGCGCAGACGGAGGGGTAGACCCGACTTGCAATGCGGATTCAGACCTCCGCCCTGAAATCCTCCTTCCCAAACTCCCCAGGGGGCGGGACGCCACGGGTGACGGTCAGCGGGGGTCAGCGACTATAAAAACGGGTTCGCCCGCCTTTCAAAGCCAAT
>JBHHUI010000287.1:0-4687 GCA_046753805.1 Anaerolineales bacterium | reverse complement strand
CATCCTGCTGGCCGCGGTTGGCTTCCTTGTGTTTTACGGCGTCGCGATGATCCGCTCGACGACGCTCGATAGCCCGAGCCTGTCGGAGTTGCCCGTCAAGCAAATCCAATTCGCAGTGGCGGGCGTCGTCATCATGTTCATCGTCACGGCCATCGACTACCGCTACTGGCAGAGCCTGGCGCGCTACATGTACGGCGGGGTCTTGCTGTGGCTGCTGGCGGTGTTCTTGCTGGGATTGGCCACGTTCGGCGCGCAGCGCTGGATCGACTTCTTCGGCTTGTTTTTCGTCCAGCCCTCAGAAATGGCCAAGATCGGGAGCATCATCTGGGTCGCAGGCTTCTTCGCGCGCCACCGTGAGAAGATTACCCACTTTCGCTGGGTGCTAATCTCGCTCGCCTACGCCGGATTGCCCGTGCTGCTCATCCTGGCGCAGCCCGACCTGAGCACGTCGATCACAATCATGGTGATCTGGTTCGGCATGGCCTGGGCCGCCGGACTCCGTTGGCGGCATATTGGCATCTTTGCCGCCACCGGGCTGGTCCTACTGCCGATTGCCTGGAACCTGATGGCGGCGTTCCAGCGCGCGCGCATCCTGACCTTCATTAACCCGTCGCTTGACCCCGGCGCGCAGTTCAACATCGATCAGGCGCTGATCAGCATCGGCTCGGGCGGGTTGTTCGGCGCCGGCTATAGCCAGTCGTCGCAGGTGCAGTTGCGCTTTCTGAAGGTGCGCCACACAGACTTTATCTTCTCGGCCACGGCGGCGGAGTTCGGTCTGGTGGGCGTTGTCATCTTGCTGGTAGTGTTCGCCGTGGTGGTGCTACGGATATTGCGCATCGCGCGCATCGCGCATGACCCTTTCGGCGCATACATTTGCTACGGGTTCGCCGCAGTATTGTTTTTCCAGATGTTCATCAACGTCGGCATGAACCTCAACATGATGCCCGTAACCGGCCTGCCCTTCCCGTTCGTAAGTTATGGCGGCAGTTCGCTGCTAACATTCTTCGTGGGGATTGGTCTGGTGCAAAGTGTTGCGCTGCGCCACAAGGTAATGGAGTTCTGATGCGTGCAGCGTGATACGGGAATACTTTCTCACGAACCGCGCTGCACGCCTTACTGCAACCACCTTTAGTCCCCGGCTTGTACCTGTAGTCGGAACCATCTCAACATGACCGATCTTGCTCCCGTCCGGGTGCGCTTTGCACCCTCGCCGACCGGCTATTTGCACATCGGCGGCGCGCGGACCGCACTGTATAACTACCTGATCGCTCGCAAAACCGGCGGGCAGTTCATCCTGCGCATCGAAGACACCGACCGGCAGCGGTTCGTCCCAGATGCGGAACAGGACCTCCTGGACGGCTTGCGCTGGCTCGGCCTGGACTGGGACGAAGGGCCGGAGGTCGGCGGGCCGGCCGGTCCGTATGTGCAGTCGCAGCGCGCCGATCTGCACCGTGAGCATGCCGAGCAACTGGTCGCGGCGGGCCATGCATATTATTGCTTTTGCACACGCGAAAGGCTGGCGCGGGTGCGCAAGGAGCACAACCGCTACGACGGCCATTGCCGCAGCCTCGACCCGACTTCGGCCCGGGCGCGCGCCGAAGCCGGCGACGCCTGCGTCATTCGCTTCAAGACGCCGGCCGCCGGCGCGACCACGGCGGTCGATTTGCTGCGCGGCGAGATCACGGTAGACAACAGCACCATCGACGATTTCGTCATCCTCAAGTCGGACGGCGCGGCGGTGTACCATCTGGCGGCCATGGTGGACGACCACGCCATGGGCATCACACATGTGTTGCGCAGCGAGGAATGGCTGCCGAGCCTGCCGCGCCACGCCATGCTGATCCGCGCGTTTGGCTGGCGGGAGCCGGTGTGGTGCCACCTGTCGGTCTTTAAAAAACCCAGCGGCAAGGGCAAGATGAGCAAGCGCGACGCCACGGCGCTCCGCGAGTCCGAAGGCCACTCGATCTTCGTGCGCGAACTGCGCGAGTTGGGCTATCTGCCGCAGGCGATCGTCAACTGGATCGCGCTGATGGGCTGGAGCTTCGACGATCAGCGCGAAGATTTTACGTTGCAAGAATTGGTGAGCGCCTTCACACTGGAGAAGCTGAATCCGTCCCCGGCCGCCGTGGACTTCGCGCGGCTGGACCACTTTCAGGGCAAGCACATGCGGCAACTTTCCGTCGCACAGGTCGCCGCCGGCATGAAGCCCTTTCTGGAAGCCGCCGGATACGCGCCGGATGAGGACGTGCTGTTGCAAGCGGCTCCGCTGGTACAGGAGCGCCTCGTCACGTTTGAAGACGCGCCGGAATGGCTGGGCTTCCTCTTCCGCGCCGATGTCCATCCGACCCGCGCCGACTTGATCGCGAAGAAGCTCACTGCGGAGGAAACGCTGGCGGCCGTTACACAAGCACGCGCGACGCTGGCCGGGCTGGCGGACTTCGACCACGAAACCACGCACAGCGCACTACGCGCCCTGGCCGACCAGTTGGAGTTAAAGGCCGGACAACTGTTCGGCCCGCTGCGCGCGGCGATAACCGGGCAGCGCGTAAGCCCGCCATTATTTGAAACGATGGAAATCATCGGACGCGATGTTGTATTGGAAAGGTTGTCTCGCGCCGAACAAACCCTTCAAGGAGACGAATGAACACCCAGGATTATATCCGGCTCGAGAACCAGTACGGCCCGCAGATTTACAAACCGATCGATGTGGTCATCACGCGCGGCGACGGCGTGTATGTGTACGATGTAGAGGGTCGTAAGTATCTGGATTGCCTGAGCGGCTATTCGGCGCTGAACCACGGGCATGTCCACCCGCGCCTGGTGAAGGTGATGACGGAACAGGCCGCGCAACTTACACTGACCTCGCGCGCATTTCGCAACGACAAGTTTGCCGAATTCATGCAGCGGCTGTCGGAAGTGACCGGTTACGAGAAGTCGTTACCGATGAACTCCGGCGCCGAAGCCGTCGAGACCGCGCTGAAGCTGGCGCGCAAATGGGCTTACACCGTGAAGGGCGTCCCGCTCAACCAGGCCGAGATCATCGCAGCGGAGGGGAATTTTCACGGTCGCACGATCACCGTTATTTCGGCCTCCTCCGAGCCGCTCTACAAAGACCTGTTTGGGCCGCACACGCCCGGGTTTGTGATCGCGCCCTACGCCGACGCCGACGCCATCGCGGACGCTATCACCCCGAACACAGCCGCAGTGCTGCTGGAACCGCTGCAAGGCGAAGGCGGTGTAATCGTCCCGCCCGATGGTTACCTGCGCCGGGTTCACGAGACATGCAAGGCCAACAACGTGCTCTTCATGGCGGACGAGATACAAACCGGGCTTGGGCGCACGGGCAAGCTGTTTGCGTGCCAACACGAAGAAGTACGGCCGGAGGTGACCATTATCGGCAAAGCGTTAAGCGGCGGCTTTTATCCGGTCAGCGCGGTGCTTGCGGACGCACAGTACATGGACGTACTCCAATACGCCGAACATGGCTCCACGTTCGGCGGCAACCCGCTGGCTTGCGCCATCGCCACCGAGGCGCTGAACATCATCTTGGACGAAGGCCTGATCGAGAATGCAGCGGCGTTAGGTGAGTACTACCAGGAGCGGCTGGCGGAGATTCCCAGCCCGCATGTGAAGGAAGTGCGCGGCAAAGGACTGCTGATCGGCGTTGAATTGAAACCATCGGCCGGCGGCGCGCGGCGCTTCGGAGAAGCGCTCAAGGAGCGCGGCATTCTCGTGAAGGACGCACACGAAACCGTGTTGCGGTTTGCACCGCCGCTCATCATCGACCGCGCAACCCTCGACGCGACGATCGGGCCGATTACAGAAGTGCTGAACCTGCCCTAGCGCGCCTTATGGTAGAATTTCCACCGACCGGGTTTGCCCACCGGCACGCCCGTGTTGGGGGATAGTTTAGTGGTAGAACAGCGGACTCTGGATCCGTCAGCCGAGGTTCGAATCCTCGTCCCCCAGCCTGTTGATAAGACCCCCGAGGATTGAAAACCTCGGGGGTCTTATCTTTAGCCTCGGTTTTCACGAAAACAGACCAATTACACCAACACGATACGGGCGGCGGAGCCGTCCGTATGATCCGTGGATCACTCTTCCGCGTGGTGATGCCTTCTTTCAAGGCGCTGCTGCTGGCGCTGCGAGCCCTGCTCCATGCGCCGGCGTTGTTCGTCTGTCTCGCATTCCAACGGCGATACCGGCGTTGGGCGGCCGCGCTCGTCCAGCGCGACGTAGACGATGAAGGCGCTGTTGGTGCGCAGCCGGTCGCCCGAGAACGGATTCTCTGCATCGACGGTAACGTGCACCTCCATCGACGAGCGCCCCACCCATGAAAGCCGGGCCGCGAGATGCAGCACTTCGCCCACCCGCACCGGCTCTTGGAACGTCATCGAATCGATGGCCACCGTGACCACCTGCCGTTGCGCGTGACGCATGGCGGCCAGCCCGCCGGCCTCGTCGCACAGCTTCATGATCCAACCGCCGTGGACATTGCCGCTCAGGTTGGCGTGCTCATTCTGCATCAGATGCGTGAGCTGCACACGCGATGCAGAGACGGGTTTGGGAGTCAATTTCGCCATCTCAATCCATGTCTTCCTTCAGTTCGCCGGTGTCGATGGTGTGCAGGCGCTCCGGCATTTCATCCAGCACATCGATGGTGCTGAAGTCAAGCTCCGTGAACATG
>JBHHUI010000286.1:0-4695 GCA_046753805.1 Anaerolineales bacterium | reverse complement strand
TCCCGTAATTAGAGCCTGGGGAAGACGATCCTCCCTTTGACCACTGCCGAATAGCACACTTGAAAGGAGGGTGAGAAGTCCGCGCGGACGATTGTGGACATAGCGCCGCAGCTATCCCACGATATAGGTTCCGGTGCCCACGGCGATGCGCCGGTTCTTATCGTCTCGCATTTCCATGCGCGTGACGGCAACCTTGTTGCCCGTGCGCAAAGTCGTCGCCCCGGCCACGAATCGTTCTCCCCGTCCGGGGCGCAGATAATCCACGCGCAGATCAATTGTGCCAATCCGAGCGAAGCGCCGCATCTGTTCATCCGACGGCAGATCTGCGATGCGCTGGAATAGACTGTACGAGACCATCATACCGCCCGCCGCATCCAGTACAGACGAGATAACGCCGCCGTGCAACGTGCGCAGCGTGAAGTTCCCGACCAACTCATCGCGCATCTTTATGGCGACCTTGATGTTGCTCGGTTCAATCGATACAAGTTTAATTCCGAGCAGATGGTTAAAGGGGATGCGCTCTTCCACAACGGAAGTCAGGAACGCAAGCTCTCCGGACTCGAAATCGGCATCGGCGCTGTTCATGAGAGTGGGGTTGCGGCGATGAAATCCGCCACTGCCTGAGCCAGAGTCTCGCCCTGGTCCTCCTGCAAGAAATGCCCGGCGTCCTGTATTGTAACGTGCGGCTGACCTTTCGCGCCCGGCACGACGCGCCGGAAGAAGAGGTCGCCCCGCGCCGTGATCGGATCGCCATCGCTAAACGCCGTGAGGAACGGTTTATTCCACCTGCGTAGCACCTCCCACGCTTGACGGTTGGCGGCTGACGCGGGATCGTCGGGCGTGATCGGCACCAGCGCCGGAAAAATCCGCGCGCCGGCCTTGAATGCTTCTTCGGGAAAAGGCGCTTCGTACGCGGCGATTATTTCGGGCGACAGTTCCGACTGACAACCCCCGTTGATGATACGCCCAACCGGGAACTTGCTCACATTTTGAGAGAAGTCACGCCAGCGGTGGAAGGCTTCGTTCATCTGTTGGTCGCCGGTGGGCAGGCCGGTATTCGCGGCCACGATGCGAGCGAAACGCGCTGCATGTTCGGCTGCGAGCCGGAGTCCAATCAGCCCACCCCAGTCTTGGGCGAACAGGGTGATGTTGCGCAGGTCGAGTTGTTCGATCACCGCCTGCATCCAGTCTACGTGCCGCTGGTAGGTGTAATCGTCGGCGGCGGCCGGCTTGTCGGAGCGCCCGAACCCCACGAGGTCCGGCGCGACGCAGCGGTGTCCGGCCGCCGTCAGGACGGGGATCATTTTGCGATAGAGAAACGACCATGACGGCTCGCCGTGCATGAGCAAGATCGGTTCGGCGGCGGCGGGTCCCTCGTCCAGGTAGTGCACGCGCAGCGTCCCACCGTCTCCGTCGGGTACGTCCAGGTAGTGCGGCTCAAACGGAAAGCCCGGCAGATCGTGAAAGCGTCCGTCGGGGGTGCGTAGGATGTCCATGCCATAATGTTCCCTTACCACGGCGTGGTTGTCAAACGCTGTGAATCGCATGCTGATGCCAGCGGACCCATCCATGCGGATCTGTGTACAAGGCCTGAGTATCCCAAGTGTTGACACGCCCTCATTGACGCAATATAGTTGACGCCATGCCCGACGACCTCCTTGAGCCGACCGAACAGATCAAGCAGATAGGACTCAGCGCCGGAGCAACCGTCGTGGGCGTGGCCGACGCGGAGGCCTTTAACGAATACGTGCCGGCGGGTCACCGACCGGCCGATATTCTCCCCGGCGCCCGGAGTGTCGTCGTGGCTGGCAGCCTGGGACCGACCAAAGGCGCCTGGCGCAGCCCCAACCACCGGGTGGCCGAAGTCACCGGTTACGACTTCCGCGAAAATGTCGCCGTGCACGTTGTGGCTGACGCCATCGAACAGCAGTTTGGCTACTATGCAATCCAGGCGCCCGGCCTGCCGACGGCGGGGCAGACGCCGCCCATGAGCATGATGCTGGCGGCTGTCCTGGCCGGATTGGGCACGCGCTCTCTGGCGGCGAATATCATCCTCCATCCGAAGTACGGCCTGCTCTATTACGGCGCATGTCTCACGACGATGCCGCTGGCATACGACCATCAGCTCGGGAAAAACGTCTGTCCGGCGCCGTCATGCGTGCAAGCGTACCGCCGCCTTGGCAAGACCCCGTGCATGGCCGTGTGCCCGGAGGATAACGGCGGCTGCATCGGCGGCGAACTGGACGAAGATGGGCGTATCGTGCATTCGCATTTCAACCGCGACCGCTGCAGCACGCGTGCGATGAACTTCGGGATCAAGGGGCACGTCAAGATGCTCGAAATAGCGATCAACGAAGACGATCCGCAGCAGCGCGCGGCGATTATCTATTCCGATGAATTCCGCCGGCATCTGTCCGCCATCGGCCGCTACAAGGAAAGCGTGGCGCAATGCTTTGAGTGCATGCGCGTCTGCCCGGTAGGACGCGCTGACCGGAGGCTGCAATGACCGCGCCCGAACCCGACCTGCAGGCGGCGAAAGAGGACTTGTTTGCGCAGTGCCGCCGTGGCGGCGCGGTGGTCATCGGCGTGGCGGACGCAACCGCCTTTACCGATGCGCCGGAGGGATTCCGCCCGGGTGACGTGCTGCCCAACGCGCGTGCGGTGCTCGTGTTGGGCGGCGCAGCCCCGCGCGCCGGCGATTGGCTCAGTCCAAAAGCCGAACACATGGAAACCGTGGGCACGTCGGATCGCATCACGGTAACCGGCTCAAAGGTCGCGCGCTACATCGAGGACAAATACGGCTACTACGCGCTCACCGTGCCGCCAGGTACGGACAAGGGCGACCGGCCCTTTGTGAGCATCACACTGGCCGCAGAATTGGCCGGCTGCGGATCGCGCACCCTCGCCGGTCCGATCATGAACCCGGACTACGGGCTGCTGTATTACGCAGCCATCCTGACCACGCTCCCGCTGCCGCCGGATGAGCCGCTGGTAACGCCGGCCTGCCCCGCACCGCCATGCGTGGAAATGTGGGCGCAATCTGGCACGACGCCGTGCCTGAGCGTGTGTCCCATGAGCGCCGGTGGGTGTCTCGACGGCAGGTTGGTGGACGGTCGGATCGCCGAGCGGCGCTACGACAAAGAGCGCTGCACAACGCGCGTGTACAACTACTGGATTCCCGGCTACCAGCAAGCGCTGGTGGCAGCGCTCGAAGAGGACGACAGAGACGCGCGCAAGATGATCTTGTACAGCAGCTTCTTTACCCGCACGCTCTGGTCGATTACTTATTCCAATGTATCGCAGGGACAATGCTTTGAGTGCGTGCGCGTTTGCCCGATTGGGATGGAAAGCCGCATCAAGCAGTAGCGGCGCGGAGGAGCGTGTGACATGATGTTCGTCGACCCGGAAAAGTATCGCAAATACAGGGACGAAATTCTGGCGCTGACCAACTCGGTGCAGGTGGACATCAACGAGTTTCTACCGGGTGGAACGCGCAAGCGAGGTCTCTCCGATCAGGAGATCGCGGAGAAGTTGGGGTTAACGCAGGACGAGGTACGCGAGATTCGCTGCGTGGGCGAGCGTGACGCTTACCCGCTGGAAGAGTTCGACAACGCGGTCAAGTTCAAAGCAAAGGCTTGCCGCACCTTTGCGGAAAAAGGCCTGGGACACATCTACAAGCCGGGCTACAAACCGGTGGATGATTAGTACACGAATTCCATGGACCGCCCGGCCTGCCTGTGCTCATCCGTGTACCAATGCTCAACCTCGAAGTTTCTCCACGAACGCCGCGACGGCCTCCCCGATCTCGTGCGGTGAATCTTCCTGCACAAAGTGTGCGCCGCGCACCGTGACCTCTTCCTGATTCGGCCACGCCCGGCAGAACTCGCGCTGCGCACCGGACAGGATCACACCCGGGTCGGCATTCACGAACAGCTTTGGCACATCAGAAGTAGAGAGCCACTCCGCATAGGCGCTCACGATGGTGTGCACGTCTTCCGGCTCCCCGTCGATGGGGATTTCCCGTGGCCACGTCAACGTTGGGCGGCGCGACTCGCCCGGCTCTAAATAGGGCCGGCGGTAGACGTCGTGCTCGGCGGTGGTTAGCTTACGCAGCAGGCTCGCGGGCAGCACACGCTCCACGAACATGTTTTTCTCGAGCACCATGCTCTCGCCCGCCTCCGACCGGAACCCTTGAAAAACGCGCCGCGCGCTCTCGGGCCATTCCGCCCACGTAACCGGGCGGACGATGGCCTCCATGTACGCAATCCCTTGTACAGCGTCACGGTGCTCATTTGCCCAATGGAAACCCAGCCCGGAACCCCAATCATGCACGACGAAAATAATATTCCGCGTGGCGCCCACGGCGTGCATCCAGAAGTCGAAATAGCGATAGTGATCTAAAAACCGGTACGAGCCGGAAGGATTCTTTCCAGAATCACCCATGCCGATGAGGTCCGGCGCAAGGCAGCGCCCGACCCCTTCCACGTGGGGAATGACGTTGCGCCACAGATAGGACGAAGTGGGGTTGCCGTGCAAGAATACGACCGGAGCGCCGGAGCCGGTGTCCACAAATGCCATTTCAGAATCGAGGACGGAAATACGCGCGCGTTCGTATTTGTCTGCCGGAGAAATCAGCCTATCGGACATGGTTGCGCTCCTTCTGGTGGTAATGGACCCTGCGAGGGTAACGCACAT
>JBHHUI010000285.1:0-4700 GCA_046753805.1 Anaerolineales bacterium | reverse complement strand
CCAAGGCACTGCTGGATCAACAACCGCAACCCGACCGGCATACGATCCGCGAGACGCTGTCCGGGAACCTGTGTCGGTGCACCGGATATGGCAAGATCATCGAGGCGGTGGAGCTGGCGGCCGAGCGGATGAATCTCCAATCTCCCGTTCTTCAATCTCAGAGGTCAAGCAGCACGACCTGGGAAGGACGTTAGAGATTGGAGATAGCGCACTGATCACTCCATGACTGAAAACGGCGACCTCAACATCATCGGAAAACCCTGGGCCAAAGTCGACGCCATGGGCAAGGTGACGGGTGAGACCGTCTACGCGGACGATCTCATGCTGCCGCGTATGCTGTTCTGCAAGATACTGCGCAGCCCGCACCCGCACGCGCGCATCCGCCACGTCGATGTGACCCCGGCATTGGAACGGCCCGGCGTGGTGGCGGCCCTGACCGGTCACGACCTGCCGATCAAATTCGGCATCCTGCCGGTAAGCCAGGATGAAGAAGCGCTCTGCATCGACAAAGTCCGCATGGTCGGGGACCCGGTGGCAGCGGTGGCAGCCCTGGATGAGGAAACGGCGGAGGCCGCTCTGGAGGATATTGTCGTCGAGTACGAAGTGTTGCCATCCGTTATGTCCATTGAAGAGGGCCTCGCTCCCGAGGGCGCACAGATTCACGAGTACGCTGAAAAAGGCAACATCCACAAGCACGTGTCATTGGAGTTCGGCGACGTGGCTAGCGGTTTCGAGGCGGCGGACCACATCCGCGAGGATGTCTTCTACTACGAAGGAAACACACACCTGCCGATGGAGCAGCACGCCGCCGTCGCGCAATACGGCGCGGACGGGCGTATCACGCTGTGGTCATCGACGCAGACTCCGCATTATGTCCATCGCGCGCTCGCCAAAGTGCTGGAACTACCCACGAGTCGCATCCGTGTGGTCGCCACACCCGTCGGCGGCGGCTTCGGCGGAAAGACCGACCCGTTCCCGCACGAGATCGTCGTGTGCAAACTCGCCATGCTCACCGGCCGCCCGGTCAAGATCGCGCTCACGCGGGAAGAGGTCTTTTACACTCATCGCGGGCGGCACCCCGTGCTCATGTGGATCAAGACCGGCATGCGGCGCAACGGCAGCATCACCGCCATGCACTTCCGCTCCTTCCTCGACGGGGGCGCGTACGGCAGCTACGGCGTCGCCAGCACGTACTACACAGGCGCGCTGCAGACGATCACCTATCCAATTGCGAACTACAAGTTTGAGGGGTTGCGCGTCTTTACCAACAAGCCGCCGTGCGGCCCCAAGCGCGGGCACGGCACGCCGCAGCCGCGCTTCGCGCTGGAAGTGCAGCTCGACAAATTCGCGGAGGACCTCGGCCTTGATCCGGTCGAACTGCGACTGAAGCATTTGATGTCCCCGAACACGAAAGCCGCCAACCATCTGACGGTGACGACCATCGGGCTGGGTGAGTGCATTGAGAAAGTCGTGGAGGCCTCCGGGTTCCGCGAGCGACGGGCCGCGCTCCCGCCCGGCAAGGGGCTGGGACTGGCATGCGGCTCGTACCTCAGCGGCGCGGGACTGCCCATCTATTGGAACAAGATGCCGCACTCCGGCGTGCAGATCAAGATCGACCGGGGGGGCGGCGTGACGGTGTTTTGCGGCAGCATCGACATTGGGCAAGGCTCGGACTCGGTGCTGGCGTATGTCGTCGCCGAGGAGTTGGGAGTCGACCTGGAGCATGTCATCGTCGTTACCGCCGATACCGACCTGACCCCGATTGATCTGGGCAGCTACTCCAGTCGCGTCACGCTCATGACGGGCAACGCCGCCATAAAAGCGGCCCGACCGTTACGGGAGAAGATTCTCGCAGCAGCGGCTGAGAAACTCGAATTGCCGGTTGAAGCGCTGGCGATGAGCGGCAACGAGGTGTACTGCAGCGACGACGAACGTCGCAAGCTATCGTTTGAGGAAGCTGTGCAATTGGCGGAGGTCAAGTACGGTACGCTGGGCGCAGTTGGAAGTTACACGCCGCCGCGCCGGGGCGGCAAATTCAAGGGCGCTGGAGTGGGGCCTTCGCCGAATTATTCCTACTCCGCCTGTGTGGTGGAAGTGACGTGTGCTGCCGACACCGGCATGTACTCGGTGGACAAAATCTGGTTGGCGCACGACGTGGGTAAGTCCATCAACCCCTTGCTGGTCGTCGGCCAGGTGGAGGGCAGCGCGTACATGGGGTTGGGAGAGGCTATGATGGAGGAGCAGGTCTTCCGGCGCGGGCTGCACAAAATCCCGTCCATGCTCGATTACAAAAGCCCGACCATGCTCGAAACGCCGGACATTGAAACATTCTTGGTCGAAACGTTCGATCCCGAAGGGCCGTACGGCGCGAAGGAAGCCGGACAGGGGCCGCTGCTGCCGATCATGCCGGCCGTCGCCAATGCCATTTACAACGCCGTCGGCGTGCGCGTGGACGAGGTGCCGATCCACCCCGAGAAAGTGCTCAAAGGCTTGCAGGCGCGCGCGCGAGGCAAGGATGCCCGCGTCGGCCCGGCGCGCGTGCCGCAGGTGGAGTTCCCGGAGCCGATCCGGGTCGATCTGCCTGAGAATGAACGTGGGTGAGATCAGATATCCGAGACCTGCCCGACCTCGGATGTCCTCAACGTTATGCTAAGACTTCCCCCTTTCGAATACATCGCACCCACGACCGTGGCTGAAGCCGTGCGCCTGAAAGCGCAGCACGGCGCGGATGCGATGTACGTGGCCGGCGGCACCGATCTGTACCCGAACATGAAGCGCCGCCAGTTCGAGCCGCGCGTGCTGATCGGCCTGCGCGGGATCAGCGAGCTGTACGGCGTCGCCAACGGTGATGGCCTCACCATCGGCGCAGGTACAACGCTCACGCAGCTCTCGCAGCACCCGCATGTAACCGAGCGTTATCCCGCGCTGGCGCGCGCCGCCGGGCTGGTCTCTTCCCCCCAATTGCGCAGCGCGGGCACCATCGGCGGTAATCTGTGCGTCGATACGCGCTGCACCTACTACAACCAGACCCTCCAGTGGCGCAAAGCGTTGGGGTTCTGCTTGAAGAAAGACGGCGATACCTGCTGGGTCGCGCTGAGCAGCCCACGCTGCCTGGCCGTGTCGTCATCCGATTGTGCGCCCGTGGCAATCGCGCTTGATGCGCAGGTACGGCTCAGCGGGCCGGACGGCGAGCGTACCATCCCGGCGCGGGCGCTGTATCGCAATGACGGCATGGAATATCTTGAAAAGTCGCCGGATGAGTTGCTCGTGTCGCTGCACTTGCCGCCCCGCGCCGGCTGGCGCGCGACCTATCTGAAATTGCGCCGGCGCGGCTCGATTGATTTTCCGATCCTCGGCGTGGCCGCAGCGCTGTTGTTGGATGACAATGGAACCTGCCGGGACGCCCGCATTGTGCTCGGCGCAGTGGCCTCACAACCGCTGCCCGTGGATGAGGCCGCAGAAATGCTCGTCGGCCAGCGTGTTACCGCCGATCTGATTCAGGAAGTCGCCCAGGTGGCCGCACGTCCGGCCAAGCCGCTCGACAACACCGACATGGCGCTGAGTTATCGCAAGAAGGTGACCCGCGTGTATGTGGCGCGGGCGCTGGCCGAGTTGGCGGATGTCGTGCTACCACATTCGTGAACTGAGTTTGGTAACTGGCGATTGGAGATTCGTCGCCGTCGCACGCAATCTCAATTTTCTAACCCCAGCATGCCGACAACGAAATTACTCTCTCTTGACAACGCCATCTCTCAATTCGTCCCCGACGGCGCGTCGGTCGCACTCGGCACGGCGCAAGAGACGCTCATTCCGTTTGCCGCCGGGCGCGAGATCATCCGGCAGCGCAAGCGCGATCTGACGCTCATCGGGCCGATTTCCGACATTCTGTTTGATCAACTGATCGGCGCCGGCTGCGTGCGCAGGATCAGGGCGGCGTGGATCGGCAACGTCATCACCGGGTCCGGCTACAACTTCCGGCGCGCCGTCGAAGGCGGCGTGCTGGAGATGGAAGACCATTCCAATTTGACGCTGGCGATGGGGCTGCGCGCGGGCGCAATGGGCGTGCCGTTCATGCCGGCGCGCACGGCGCTCGGGAGCGATCTGCCCCGTACAAATGCCAGCCTCAAAACGGTCACCTGTCCGTTCACGGGCGACACGCTCACCGCTGTTGCCGCCATTGTTCCCGATGTGACAGTCGTGCATGTGCAACGCGCGGACGAATATGGCAATGCGCATGCGTGGGGTAACCTGGGTGTGACGCGCGAAGCCTGCCTCGCCAGCCGGAGCATTGTCCTGACGGCGGAGGAGATCGTCGCGCCTGAGGTGATTGCGAGCGATCCGAACCGCGTTCTCACCCCGGGCTTCCGCGTGAGCGCCGTTGTACACGCGCCGTGGGGCGCACACCCCTCGCCCGTACCGGGATACTATAACCGCGACCATGAGGCGTTTATCGAATACTCATCCGCCAGCAAGATGCCGGCGGACTTCGCGGGGTGGCAGGCGCGCTGGGTGGATGGCGTCGCAAACTCGGACGACTACCTCGCCCGACTCGGCGCCGAGCGCACGGACGCGCTGCGTCTCAATACCTCGGCGCCGACCGAGGCGGCCGATTTCGCGTACGAGTGAGCTTCTGTGCGTTGATTTCAGCTCCATAGCAGTGACTCCACTGAAAAAAGTCAGCAGATGAAGCGGACCGCGTC
>JBHHUI010000284.1:0-4718 GCA_046753805.1 Anaerolineales bacterium | reverse complement strand
CACCAACAGGAACGTCTTCGTTCATCGCTCATCCTGCTGTTTTTGCGACGGCCTGAGTGCACTTGCGGCTCTCCACCGAGTACATTCGGACCTGGATGCCGACTGGGCAGGATCGTACAGGCACTACATCCCACTCGCTCTCAAACTGCTCCGCGAGGACGCTGGCACTGAAGTTGAAATCACCCACTCCTGATTCCATCAGCGCTTTTCTGCGCGAATTGGGCCGACGATGTACGTTTCCGGCCGAGATTTACATTTTCGGCGGCAGTGCCGTGATGCTGATTGGTGGGCGTCGGAATACGATCGACATCGAGGCTTTCCGACGGATATTGAAGATGTCCACTTCCTGCTTCGCAACGCACACATAGAGATGGAGTTGCTGGAACAGTGCGTCACCGAGGTCGAGGGTGTACATGACGAAGGCCCTCATCTCCGCCGGCATTTCGATGAAATGAAACGCAAGTTGTAGGGACAAAGCTGCGCCGGCCCCACGTTGTCGACGCCATTACGTCTGGCCGCTTCGCGTTTCGCGCGCCCCGTGTACAAACTCCACAATCCACTACCGCGACGGCAGCGATGCCAGCAGGTTGTTCACACTACCTTGCGCCGCCGGCAGTTCGCCTCGCGCCAGTTGCGTCGTCAGATTTCCGATGGAAGCGGCAGTGCTCTGCAGCGCCGGGCCGCCGTACTGTTGCAGGCTGGCGCCGGCATTGGCCCCCAGCTGCGCGATCTGAGCCATCTCCGCCGAGGTGATTATGCTGTCGAGGAGGGCGCTGCGAACTGCATCTGTGTACAAATAGGCGCTCTCGACCGCCCCACGGCGATCGGTGGCGACCTGGCCGGGCTGTACGTTGAGGGCGGCGGCAGCGCGCGCTTCCAGTTCGCTCTGGACGGTTCCGGCAAGGGTGGAGGCCTGCTCCTGCAGCGCAACGGCGCCGGCCTGCACGGCCGCGGCGGACTGCTCCAACGCAGCGACGCTCTCTTCGGCCAGCACGAGGCCCTGGTTCAACGTATCCTCAATCGCCAGCAGCTCCTGCTCGATCGCGGCCGTGCTGGCCGCGATCGCCTCCAGGTCCGCCTCCATCTCGAACAGCAGCGCGACCGTCTCAGTGGCAAGTTCGCCGTACAACGCCGCATATTCGGCGATGAGAGCCTCGGCTGCGGCGATCGTCTCCTCGGAGGCGGCTACGTACACCTCCACCGTATCGACCTCTTCCTGGGTGATCGCGTCGTCAGCGGCCGCGGCGGTGGCCGCCTGCGAGGCCGCTTCGGATGCGGCCACCGCTTCGTCGACCGCCACGTCGATCAGCGCGGCCAGCTCTTCTTCCGAGAGCGTCGTGCCGTCGACCGGTGTGGGCGACGGCGCTGGCGTGATCGGGACGAGCGTGACAACCGGCGGCGCCGCCGTAACAGTCGCAGCCACCGCTGCTTCCACCGTCGTCCCAAGGTCGGCGGCTGCCGTACTTGTCGCCGCGAGGGCCGCCTGCACCGTCGCCTCCACGTCGGCTGTCGGCTGCAGCGGTTGCAATTCGGAAGTCGGGATGGCCACCACCACCGTGGGCGCCTGTGTCGGGGCGAGGCCGTTGCAGGCCAGCAGCGTGATTCCCAGCACAATGGGCAGAGCGTAAAGCTTCATCTGGAGTTACCTCCGGAGTGAGATTCACGCCATTATAGGGGAACAGCGCCGATCGTTTTCGGGGAGTCCCTTGTTGCAGGCACGTGAGACATGTCAGGGGATTCTCCCGAATAAGGAGCATGTTTGCCGCATTGCGACACACAGGCTCCTTTTCGGGCTTCACACTGACAAGGGATAGGGCCGGGCTACGCCGTCAGAGTCGGGCCGGCGTGATCGAAGACGGCCTTAAGATAAGCGAGCAGCTTCGATTCGGCCTGCGGGTCTCCGGCCAGGTCCGCATATTTCAGCATCGACCCCTGGAAGTTTTCGGTGAACCATGCGCCCGGGGCCGGAAGCGGTTTATCAAGTAGTTGATCCGTTTCAAACGGCCACGGGTTGGAATAGAAGTATGGGAAACTGTTCGTGGATTCGCCCGGCGAGAAGCCGAAATTAATCTGCGAGGGATACTGCTGCACCTCGCCATTTTCTTCGTATTCGACCACGCGTGTGCCGAACCACTCGAAGGCGATATCAAACCCGTGCGGCCACAACTGCACCGGACCCATTTCACCGCTGAGTGAGACGCGGTGCTGCTTCAACGTGCGGTCGACATTGACGAGCGCCGTGAAAAAGCGCTCCGCCGCCGCTGGATCGTATGTGTGGGGATCATCACTTTCAAACTTTTCGCGTGCATAATCGGCGGACAGACCCAAATCGGCAACCGCGCCGAACAAACTTTCGGCCAACGCATTAGCCGACAATCCTTCAGTCATGCTGAAGGTTTGCACTTTCCCATCGCTTGTGGTCAGGGCAACATGATGCGCGCGCATGTCCATGCGCAGGTTAAAGATGCCCCCGCCGGGGATCGACATATTCTCGGTAACGAGGCCGTTCGGCGCGACCTTAAGGCTAATGTGCCACCACTTGGGATGAAAGTTGGCATGGGCGCGCGGCACAACTCCCACAACTTTGCTATAGGCATGGAGCGCTTGGTGTGTAGCCTCCCAGTCGTCTAACGGCGGGAAAAAATCAGCTGACATAGATAAACCTCCGAGTGATGTTTGGTGCTATTGTGATGGGGGTACACAAGAAGTAAACCGCGTCGCACAATGTTTGCCGTAACGCCGCGTACTTCCGGCCCGCCCTAAACGCCGCAGAACAGGCCCAGCGCGCCGTCAACGCTCCACGTACAACCGCTGAAGGCGACGAGCGCCAGCAATGCAACCTGCGGCACCAGCATGTTCCAGTTCTGGCCCTGCTCACACTGATACGCCTTGTTGACGTTGATGTCCTTCGGTCTGACCCCGGCGAGCGCAAGGTAGTTCAGGTTGAGAAAGATTGCCACGATCAACGAAATGGGCGTCAGGAACCCGAATATGAGTCCGATGCCGACGGCAAGTTCGCCGGCCAAAACCAGATAGGGGAACCAACTGGCGTTTGGCTCGACCACACTCTTGATGGCGCGGCCAAATGCAGGCACAGGGTGATTGTCAGCCAAGGCCACTGTCCACCCCACCATCTGGCCACTGACAAACTTGCGGTGCGGCTTGTGCAGGAAGCTCTTTAGCCACCACAGCCCCAACCCGATGCGCACAACTGCGAGCCATTGCTCCACCGTCAGAAAACCGAGTACGTCCATGAACGCGCCTCCCTATGATTCGCTGCCGCTACCCGCACGCGAATACGGCAACCGGATAATCGATAGACGCAGCGGCGCAGGCCGATCTTACGCGCCGATTTGGGCTGCCGGACGGCTCACGGGCCGGATTTGTCAAGGTCGAGCGGCACGTTTACTTCGCCAAGGTTCTCAAAACTGCCATCGGCGTCGCGCGTGTAGAGACCAGTGCGCAGGAGCAGCGGCGTGCGGTCACCCGGCAGGGCAATGACGTAATCTTCACGCACCAGTTCGCCGGCCACCCAGCGGGTAGTGGGGTACAACCCATAAACGGGCGCAACACTGTCGGACTGTGCAACGATATCTTCCGGGCCCACCACTGCGGGCGCGTCGCTCAGGTGCACGAATACGCTGTAGTCGCGGGACGGGGTTTGACTGGCCTGCCAGTACAACGTGACGTGTAACGCATCCGCCGTAAAACGATATGCATACCCGGCCAGTGAAATCGAATCGCCCAGGTAATACGATGCCCCCGCCGGCGCGTCCATCGCCGTTGTCGTGGAGTCCGGCGCCACTTGCACCAGCCCGGGCGCGGCTGATGACAGATGCGCGCGCCCGAATAGCCCATCCCAGAAATCAAGCCCAAACACATCGAAGGAGCGAGGCAACACCACAATGCGGTCGCCGGCGGCCGCCAACTGTCCGAAGGGCGCGGTCTGGTCCACGATCGTCGCATTGCGTAATTCACCGGTGACCAGGGCCCCGTAGGCCAACGCAAAATAGTCAAGGCCCCAGGTAGCGGAATATACAGTGCGCCCCGGATACGGAGGAAGGCGGGCCTGCCTGAAAGTTTCGATCACTTCCCGGCCACGACTGGCTTGCTGGATGTCGGCCACGTAACGATATCCGCTCACTGCAGTCGCCGCAATCGCAAGGGCAAGGCCGGTCAGGACCGCGAGGGCCCCGCCCGTGCGCCAGCGGTCGGCCACGTATTGTGCGGCAAGCGCAAGCCCGAGCGCGCCCGCAAACGTCGCCGGCATGAGCACTGCCAGGTACGCGTCCCACACGTAGCCTACGTATGCAACATACGCGGCAGCCACGAAAGGCAACCAGAGCCATGCCAACGCAAGCGCGTGCTTCCAGCGTCGAGCCAGTGCGGGCGACAGGCTCGCCAATAGCAGCCCCGCTGGAATTAACCCGGGCAGCGTCTCGGCATTGAGCGTCTGTAAGTGCAGGCGGGTGCGCGCGATCCAGTCTGGAAACGAACTGGCAATAGAAACATTGGTGCGTGTCTCGTCGGCGGTTATGAAGGGCCGCAACCGCTCCCAGGTATCGGGCTGGCCGAACGTCCATTCCGCGCCCATACGCACACGTAGTGGCAGGTAAATATAAGCAACCCAGGGCAGCAAGAAAAGCACCAGGTAATGCAGCACCTGTGCCGGACTGCGGCGCACGGTCCGCAGGAAAGGTTGCCACAGCAGCACGGCC
>JBHHUI010000283.1:0-4740 GCA_046753805.1 Anaerolineales bacterium | reverse complement strand
CAGTGTCGCACAGAGAGCGCAGGGGTCATTGCACGGCCCACACGCATCCCGCCTGGTAAAAGGTGTCTGGCACTTGAGCATCAACGAGACTGGCCGGTTTCCCCCTGGTGGCTGCGACTTATGTTGACTAAAGTGCCAGTCACCTGCAAATTGACCGACAACGCGAAACGCACCTTACCGATTTGCTCCGTTGGCTCGTTTGCATTGAACTGGATACAATACGGCATGTACGAACCGATCATTCTCTGAGGGGGGAATGGGGGGTACTGTCCGGCAGCGCAGGCGTCACGAAGAGGCATACGTCATGGCTCGCAGCACAACACCAACCGACGGCAAAGATCGCTTCCGAAGGATCATAGACCGGCTCGATGAACAAGAGGCGGCAGCGGTGCGCCCGCTGCCGGCGCCGCTGGCGGCGCAACCGCTAGCGCCGGCCTATGAGATGAAGTCCGCAACAAATGGCCGCACGGCGAGAGCACGGCGGCGGCGCGCATTATCGTGGGATGGATTCAAGACCTTTGCCATCTTGTTCTCCTTCATCGTCAACCTGATTCTGGTTGTGGTCGTGGTGGCGCTTGGAGCAACCGTGTTCCGCCTCAAACAGGACATCGCCCAGCCGCTCGTCGGCGGATTACACAACAGTTTCGTCGCCCTCGACCAGGCGCATATCCGCACAACCATCCCGGTCGAAACCACCATTCCCGTCAGCGACAAAGTCACGGCGCAGTTCGATCTGCCCTTGCAGCAGAACACCATCGTGACGCTGACGCAGCCGACGGTGATCACCGGCGCCAGTGTGACGATCGAAGGCGGCGTTCTCCAGTTGAGCAACGCGCCCACGACGATTGTGCTGCCCGCCGGGGCGCAGCTACCCGTATCGCTGAACCTGAGCGTGCCGGTGAACCAAGACATCCCGATCGAATTACAGATTCCGGTCAATATCCCCGTGGTCGTAGATATCCCGCTGGCCGAAACCGAGCTGCACCAACCGTTCGCCAGCCTGCGCGATCTATTCGCGCCGTACAACGAGCTGCTAGAATCCACGCCCGACTCATGGGCGGACCTGATCTTCTCCCCAACCCGTTAACGACGCGCCCAGTCTGCGACTACGAAGGGTCGCAATACCAGCAGCAATTCTGGGATCGCGGCGGTCGTGAATACGAGGACGCCGCCGAGCGTACAGCGCTGCGCCAGCTGCTGCCGCGCCGGGGCAACCTGGCCCTGGAAGTTGGCGCCGGCGCCGGGCGTTTGACCAACGAACTCGACCGCTTCGGGCGGGTCGTGCTGCTGGACTATTCACGCACGCAACTGCAACAAGCGCAGGAGCGGCTGGGACGCAGTCAGCGTTATATATATGTCGCCGCCGACGTATATCGCCTGCCGTTCGTCGCCGGGTTATTTGACACTGTGACGATGGTGCGCGTGATCCACCACATCGCCGACCCACCCGCCGCACTGGCGGCGCTGCGGGCCGTGCTGCAACCGGATGGCGCGTTTGTGTTGGAGTTCGCCAACAAGCGCAATCTGAAGGCCATCGCGCGCTACCTGCTGCGCCGCCAGGCATGGAATCCGTTCGATCCCGACCCGATTGAATTTGCCAAGCTCAACTTCGACTTCCACCCGCGCACAATGCGGCAATGGCTGCGCGGGTCTGGATTCATGATACGCAAGCTGCGCGCGGTCTCTTACCTGCGGATCGGCCGGCTGAAACGCCTGCTCCCGATGCGGCTGCTGGTCGGCGTGGACGCACTGCTACAACCCACCGGCGCGCAGCTGCAACTTTCGCCGAGCGTCTTCGTGCGGTCGGACGCGGATGGGAGCGGGCAGGCAGCCGAACCGGGCGCGTTTTTCCGCTGCCCGACGTGTGGCGGCCTTGATCTGGTCGCGGGCGATGATTATCTCGTATGCAGGCTGCCGGAGGGATGTGGATCGCACTGGGCGATCCGCGACGGCATTTACGACTTCAAGAATCCGGCGGGATAACGACGACACGCTGCCGCCGGCGACCCCACACGCCGGGTTCGGGCGCGAAGCGTCCGGCGGGCCGCGCCCCACACGCGCGGCATTTCCCCTCGCGCGTCAGATTCCATAGCCCCAATTCATACCAATTGCGCTCGACAAGCAGCGCGCCGCACGCGGCGCAATAGGTTGAGCCCCCCGCCACATCCACGATGTTCCCGGTGTAGACGTAGTGCAGTCCGGCCGCGAGCGCCTGCTTGCGGGCGCGCCGCAGCGTGGGGACCGGCGTGGGCGGCGTGGCCAGCATTTTGAAATCCGGGTGAAACGCGGTGAAGTGCAGCGGCACATCCGGGCCGAGCGTGTCCACGAACCAGTCACACAACCGCTCCACTTCGTCCGGCGAGTCGTTCTGGTCGGGGATGAGCAGCGTCGTCACCTCCAGCCAGACGTCCGTCTCGTGTCGCAGCCAGCGCAGCGTGTCAAGCACCGGCTCGAGCGCGCCAGAGCACAGCCTGGCGTAGAACCGCTGTGTGAAGGCTTTCAGATCGACATTTGCCGCGTCCATGTGCGCGAAGAAGTCGCGCCGCGCCTCCGGCGCGATATAGCCGGCCGTCACGGCCACGGTCTGCAGTCCGTGCGCGTGGGCGACCTGCGCACAGTCGATGGCGTACTCGGCGAAGATCACCGGATCGTTGTAGGTAAAGGCGATGCTATGGCAGCCCGCGCGCACGGCGGCGGCGGCGACCGCCTCCGGCGCAGCCCAGTCGCCCAGCCGGTCGATCTCCCGTGCTTTCGAGATATCCCAGTTCTGGCAGAAACGACACCCCAGATTGCAACCCGCCGTGCCAAACGACAGGATGCTTGTGCCGGGAAAGAAATGATTAAGCGGCTTTTTCTCAATGGGGTCGACGCAGAAGCCGGAGGCGCGCCCATAGCTCGTCAGATAGAGGCCATCAGCGCGCGCCTGGCGCACAAAACAAAAGCCGCGCTGGCCGGGGCGCAACTTGCAGTAGCGCGGGCACAGGTCGCACTGGAAGCGCCCGTCTGAGACCGCGTGCCACCAGTTGCCGCGCACCACGCCCGGGGCCGCCATCGGACGGCGCGTCGTCGCCGGCATCATTGGCCCGGATGGTCGCCCTCGGGCAGCGCTTCCCAGATCACGGCGGCGCCATAGCCCACGACCGAACTTGTGTCCCCCGTCACGTCGGCGGAGGTCGCGTGGTGCAGCACCTGCGCGCGATTCGCGCCCAGAGCCTGCGCCGCCCACAGCACAGCCGCAATTGCACCGCGACCACAAGCGTACTCCACGCCCTCTGCTTCGGCGTCGAGCACGCCTTGCGGGTCGAAGTCCGCCACGCGACGCAGCAGCGCTGCGTCCAACTCACAGGCGCGGGCGTGCGGGTAGAAATGCGACAGATCGGAACTGGCGACGAGCAGCGCGTCCCGTCCGGCGAGGCTGGCGGCCAAAGCGTTCCCCACGGCTCGCGCCGTCACAGCGCTCTGGTCGCGCAGCATGACCGGCAGCAACATGAATTCGCCCAGCACGCGCTGCAGAAACGGCAACTCGATCTCCAGCGAGTGCTCTTTATCATCCTGCAGGGGAAACAACTCCATGCCCGCTCGCATTTCAAGTTCGCGCTGCAACACCGCAACCGCGTCCGCGTAGACTTCGATATCCCCCAATGGAGTACGATAAGCCGAATGACCGCTGGTGAGCACCGGCGCGGAGTGATAATCGTGCAATGGCGATACTACGGCCACCACTTCCGGCTGCAGCCCGCGCAGGCACTTGAACGCTTGCGCCGCCACAGGGCCTGAATACCGGTGGCCGGCGTGCGGCGCAACGACGCCCCACACGCGGCCCTCCGGCGCGGAAGCAGTCGCCGTTGCCAGAAAGCCGTCAACTTCGCGCGCCAGTGTCTTCGGATCGCCCGGATACCAGCGCCCCGCGATGGGTGACGGTCGAACGCTCATCTCTGTGCTGATTATACGTCGCGGTTGTGCTAAACTGGGCGCGGCCACAAAACGACACGCGCCTTACATACAACAACTCAAAGTGGAGGGGCCATGTCACAAGAACGCAATATCTACTCAGTAGAAATCGCCGGCGTAAAACGCGACCTGCCGATCTTCGAAGTCGCACCCGGACTGCGCATCGCCATCCTGAACATTTTGGGCGACACCGAGCTTGTGACGGCAGCCGCCAAGGCTTTGGCTAACCAACTCGGCAAACTTGAATACGACGCGCTGGTCACAGCGGAAGCGAAGAGCATCCCACTCATCCACGCGATGTCAGTTGTGACCGGCAAACGCTACGTTGTGCTGCGCAAGGCCTATAAGCCCTACATGGGCGACGCCATCTCGGCCGAGACGCTCTCCATCACGACCGGCCAGCCACAGACGCTGTACCTGGACGAAAAAGATCGCGATTTCATCACCGGGCGCAAAGTGGTGCTGGTGGACGATGTGATCAGCACCGGCTCGACCTTACAGGGGATGCGTTTGGTGCTGGACCGGGCCAAGGCCGACGTGATCGCAGAAGCCGCGATCCTCACCGAGGGCGAGCGCTCCAAGTGGGTGGACGTCATCGCGCTCGGACATTTGCCATTGTTTACGGATTAAATACCCTGCGGACTGCGGTTGGAGATCGGCGATTGAAACGCAACCATCTCCAAAGTACCAATCTCTAATTCGACAATGTCACATATGTCACATTGCGCGGGGAGCAGGGGATTTGGGGATATCTATCCCTGGTGTTCATCCCCTAATCCCCAAATCCCC
>JBHHUI010000282.1:0-4752 GCA_046753805.1 Anaerolineales bacterium | reverse complement strand
TTCCATTTTCTCCCGTTGCACACCCGGCAGACCATCGCTCGGCGGGCGTGTCACTGGCATGCGCAGCTTAGCCTGAATCAGGCCCGTTACAGCGCGGTTGCCGGCGGTGCGCTGCAAGTTCAGGATGTCTTTGGGCGCGGCAAAGCCGGGGCCTTCTACGGCGCGCTGCAGCGCGCGGGGTTCAATCTGTCCCGATCTTGGGGCAGCCTGCGGAGCCGCCGATGATTGGAGCTCTTGTTTGAACGTCGAGCTATTCTTTTCAGACTGCGCGCCATCGCGCCTCATCGCTTTATCGCCTCCGCGCACACTAACATCAGTCGTGTCAAATCACACCTGAGCCAGCGCAACCGATTCCCCGCCGATCTTTTTTTGTGGCCTCCAGGCCGTCATCGCGCCGACACCGCATTGACGGCAACGCCCAAAGGCGGCGACGAGAGGGCGAATACTTTCAAAGACTCAGTCATCCGTTCCATGAACGAGGAACGCAATACGCGAGTTGAGTGACTGAAGGACTTCCTGCTTGTCTTCGGGGGCCATTCCCTCCGTAAGAGATTCCATCGAGTGATACTTACTCACGATCTGCGCTTTGCCCTGCTGCAGCCCACGCGCCAGCCACTGCACGACACGCCCATTCTTGTCCAGTTTCCGACGGATGGTGTCCTTGTCCTCGTCGCGCAAGTTGTCCAATGAGTCTGAGATCGTCTCAATCATCTTGTTGGCAATAGCGATATAGTCGTCATTTGCGAGATTCCTCACCCAGTCTTTGTTACTCCAGGCTCTGAACGATTCGGCTCCAGTCTGCGTAATGCGTTCGTCACTGAACGTCTTGAATGAAAACTCCATGTTCATTTGGATGTTGTCGATCAATCCGATGGTCTTGCTGTCCATGTCGACCATAAAGTTTTCGGCGTTGAAATACACCGTAAGGCGATCCCAGTTTCCCATGAAAATGTCGACCGCCGATGCACGCCCGAGCGCTTCGACAAAGCTCTTCTTGCGAAACAAATTGAACGGCGAATTCTTCCGGAGCGTCCGCCGGCGAAACCAGCGCTTTTTAGAGTGCTTGGCCGTGCCCTTCATCATTTCTTCGAACTCCCGGCCGCCGGCGTACTGGAAGGCCATCGTACCGGGCTTGTCCGTGGCATCGACTAGCTTGGCGGCGCGCGCGTCGCCCTCGCGAATCACAGCTGAGACATGTTGCTTAATGCTTGTTCCCTCATTGGGCGATATGACGCGTGCTCCGGGCGCAGTAAGCCCCCATCCGCCAGGGTCCTCCGTGGCCCGGCCCACATGCTCATGCAGATTGGCGGCCAACACAGTTTCTGCTGTCGCGTCTTCTCCCGACTTGACCACCACCGGAGGATCAGGCGTATCATCCTTCACAAAGAGAACGCCGCTTCCGCCGCCAGCGCTGGCCCACGCTTCTTTCGCCTGTGACCAATCCGTGTCCTTCCATGACATGCGCTGTATGCTGTCACGATTGGCAGGTCGATCTGTTTGAATCTTTTCAGATGATGTATTCGCATATGCGGCAGGCTTCGCCTGCACATCAGCCCCGCCCTGTTGCACCACATGCGTCAGCTCATGCGCCAGCAACCGTTTGCCGCCCGTCGTACCGGGGTTGTACTTGCCTGCCCCGAAGAAAACGTCCGACCCGCGCGTGAACGCCTGCGCGCCGATCTCGCGGTTGAGCTGCACCGACTGCGACCCGGTGTGCACCTTCACATTGCTGAAGTCGGCGCCGAGACGCGGTTCCATGTAGCTGCGTACGCTGCTCGGCAGGGGGCTGCCGTCCCCGGACGCACTCGACAGACTGCGCTCGAAGTCGTGTCCCGGCTGGAAGCTGCCGTCGCCGGCGGCGGCGCGTTGGATACCGCCGGGCTTGTCGCCCTGCTCACCGTCGTTGGCGCCGTCGGAGGGCGCGACCGGACGTCGTCGGATGAGCAACTTCGGTTGCGCAAGCTCCTCCTCTTCCTCCTGGCGTTGCACTTCCGGTCGGGCCTGATTGTCACGCCTCGGCGCGGGCATGCGCAACACTTTCTCCGCCACCGCATCTGCTTCCTGCTCGTACTTGTCGCCAGCCGGCCCGACGGTGAGTTTGGTCTGGATCAGGCGCGACACGGCACGGTTGCCCGCCGTGCGCTGCAGGTTCAGGATGTCGTTGGGCGCGGCGAAGCCCGGCCCGTCCACGGCGCGCTGCAGCGCCAGCGCATCGATCGCCTCCAGCTGCGGCGCAGCCTCGGGCGCCGTCTGCTCAGGCAAGCGGGTCTTATAGGTCGATTCGCTCGACTCGGATTTACGAGAATCCTTGCTCACTGATTTGTCGCCAGACGGCTACTTCGCCTCTGCCTCAATAATCGCTTGTTCAGGCGCGGCTTGCCCGTAAATCACACTCATGAGGCCGGGCAAATAGCGATCTACAGTCACCACATTAACATAGACGGCCGAACGAACCATGTTCGTCGTCAAATCACTGCTTGGGACATCAAACCCTGTCTTGTAGCGAACTTCGCCGTCCGAAAAGTCCAGCTCAAAATTGCCGATCAACAGACCAAAATTCGCTCGCGTAAGGAATTCCGCCGCTACCATCCGCTTCTCAGCGGGAACTTTCGTCGGAATGAGCGAATAGAACAGAAAACGTTCCTGCTCGTCGCGCGCCTGCGCATAACAGGCCCACTCGCCATTGTCGCCACGGAATTGAACTTGTAAGGTGGAATCCCCGCCCACCCTTAAGAATGTCCAGTCTTCTTCGTGAAAGAAGCTTTCCAGCGAGTCCAGGATTTTGCCCATTTATGATTTTTCTGCTTACGTCTCGCCCGGGAATTTGTCGTTCTCTGCTACGTTGGCCCGCAGTTCGGATTCAGGTAACGGATCGATTTTCTTGTACATTTCGACGCCTTTTGTGAACGGTACGCCGAACGGTTTTGCCGCAACGAGAATTTCAACCAGCGAATGCGCCCGAATCGGCACCAGATGGCCGATGAGTGCCAGGCGCACGTGATCGAGATTGCCAACTTTCAGCGCCTTTGCCGTGCGCATAATTGTGTTGGTGTGACTTGACGGTCCGGCCATTAACGGAATACTAAGTTCGCGCTGAGCCTGCACCCATTCGTTGGCCTCGTTCATGAACCACATGCGTGCGCCTTCGTTCCAGCCGACCTTCGCTGTATCCTTGTTCGCCGACAGATGCGTCTTTTCGCGAGCGCTCAGACCCAGTCCAAGGTCTGCGAGACTTTTCACTGTGCTTTCGCCGAACGTGCCCCTTCCCGAGCTGGCCCGCGTTTCATCACGCTGGCCCATCACATCATCAACAGGGATCTCCTTCACACCGCGCGCCTCGTCCTCGTCGATATCGACGGTAGAAAGGATTTGTTTTACTGTGTCCTGTTGGTCGTTCAACTCGAGGTCGGCGTGCAACACACGCGTGGCAAAGTTGTACGTGTGCGTCATTCGTTCGCGCAGGTTGCCACTTGTGAATACGGCCTTGATATCATCGATGTTTTTGCCCACCGCGCCGGCGATACGCTTGTTGAGTTCACCAACCTTACCGTAAGCGTCGGCGCCTGAAAACGCCTCTTGCGTCCCAGTCTCAAGCGTTTCAACCAGCCGCTTCCGCTCATCGAGGTACGCTACGATCTTGTCTGCGATTGATTTGGCGGCCGCATTGGCCTTCGTGTGAGCGAAGGCATAAGCTCCCAGCCGTTGCTCAAAGGCCAACGCCGCTGCCTCAAATGCCGGATTCGCAGACATCGACTTTGAAAGATCGGTTGCGACGTAGCCACTGCCGCCGCCCGCGGTACGCCGTTGCTCAAATTTCTGCCCGCCTTTGCCCACAAATTCTGTGGGGATGCTAAGCCCACTTGCCAGGTCGCTGTGAGCCTTCATCTTCACGTCCAGCGATTTCTGTTGCTTTTCGAGCTGACCGTAGGTTGCAGAGATGGTTTTATCGGCCTTGCTGTCTTTGGTAATAGCGCCCCGAATAGATTCCAGGGCGCGAATCGTGACGCCGTGAGTGTCGCCAAATACAGCCTTCAATTTAGTATCCGTCCGGCCAATAAACTGTTCGGGGCAGTAAACCACCTTCAAGCGCCCGCTAGTCAGATCAATCTCGTCCGAAACGGTCGCCTCGCCTGCGAGCCGGTAGTCACCTTTTGCCTCACGCTGTTTACCCCCGAAATCCTCGGTAACAGTGAGGCCGGTGAGGTCAAACTCAAGCAAGATCGGGTAATTGTCGGGGTTGACTTGCCCACCTTGGCGTCGCGGATCATTCACGTCCCATGTTTTGCGTGCCTGCTGCTCCTTGAGCAATTTAGAGAGCATATCCTTCAACTGAAGGCTTGTCTGCAACCCGAACATCCGCGCGTAGCCGGGGTCGCTAACATCCAAACCCGCATTGATGGCCGCTTCTTTGATCTGAGCCATCGTCACACCCCGGCCACTCCCAACTATCGTGGGGTTCATGAGCGACAATATCTGCTCCAGCTGCAGCACTTTATTGTGCCGATCGATTTCGCTCGCCAGTTCCTGGTCGCTGAATAGAGAGACGTTGTAACTGGTCAGAGACGCCGGCGCTAGCGCATAAGACGCCGCCGTGCCAAATCCCGTCTCTCCCTTGCCGATATACACATTGGTCTTCAGGCCCGCACCAGAGCTAAAGGTCGTGCCCTCACCGGTCTTAAGCAAACCGGCCTCAAACGCAGATTTTTGTGATAGCAGTTTGCCGCTTGACTTCCCGAGCCCTTCCAATAACCT
>JBHHUI010000281.1:0-4759 GCA_046753805.1 Anaerolineales bacterium | reverse complement strand
CTTTGTGGCTAAAATAGGCGCGTAGCTGCACTGCCTCCTTCAGTTCATGACTGGCATTCGCCACCACGATGCCTCGGAAGCCATATTGAAAGAGGTTGATGTCGTTGCCGCTGTCGCCGCAGACGAACACCTGGCTCGGCGTCAGCACCAGCGAGTCGATCAGGAACTTGACCGCCGGCCCAGTGCCAGCGCGTTCCGGGATGAGGTCCAGGTAAAGGTCGGAAGAGTAGATCAATTGGACGGGCAGATTCGCCGCCAGCAGTTCATGGCGTAAAGCCTCCAAACTTTCCGGCGCTGCGTTCTCCCAGAAGAAACTGATTTTCAGTGGCCCCTGACTCTCCTCCGGCTGCGATTCCAGGTGCGGATGATGCCTGGCGATGAACGCAAGACTGCTCTCCCTGTCAAAACCCGGCCGGATGTAGCGATACCACTCGTCGAGCGGGTGCTCGCCCGGCAGACGGTGAATCTCTGTACCCACCGAGGAGATGACATAGTCGGGCGCCAGCAGTTGGTGGGTATCAATTTCCTTCAGGATCAGCGGCAGCGAGCGACCGGAAGAGTACGCCAGGATGACCGCGCCGCGCTCAGCATCCAGGCGCTCGCGCAGCTTCTGCAAGCCATCGGGGTCGCCGCCCGTCAGTGTTCCACCAACGTCCGTGACCAGCAGTCGCCGTTCGTCGAATGTGGAGAGAAATGTGGTCATAGCTCCATATCTGGTTCAGCGTACTTGCCTTTGAATTGATCAAACACGGCGAGTGTGCGTTTGGCGATGCCCGTCCAGCCAAAGGTGCGGCGGGCGAAGCGAGAGCCTTCGATGGAAAGCTCCTCCCCCAGGCGCGGGTAGCGCAACGGGATAGCCAGCATTGTGCCATACTCTTCCGGACAGGTCGGGTCGGCGAAGAGCGCCTGCGTACCGAAGTCAATCAGTTCGTGCAGGCCGCCGTGCACGGTAATGACGGTTGGCGCGCCGCAGGCCATGGCTTCGATGGCCGTCATGCCAAACGGCTCGTAGCGCGAGGAGAGCGCAAAGACGGCGGCGGCGCGGTAGTAGTTGGGCATCTCTTCGTCAGGAATATACTGCGCCCATTTGACCCTGTCGGATACCCCCGTGTCCTCCGCGATTGCTCTTAACTTCGTCTCTTTCTTCTGGTCGCGCAGTGAATCTTCACCGCCGGCCGCTAATAGCAACCGGGCCTTTGGCGTCAGCGCGAGGGCGGTGGGTAGCGCCTGGATAAGCAGGTCGTAGCCCTTGTTGGTCGCCATGCGGCCTACCGCGTAAATCGTATGCGGCGTCAGTCCCAGGCGCGCTTGCAGCTCCTGTTGCTCCAGGCTGCGCACCGGGGTGAACCGGTTTTCGTCAATGCCAGGCGGGATGACCGTGATGTGCTTCTCGGTCAGGTCATAGTGCGCCTGCAATATCTCCAACTGCTCTTCGGTCGTCGCGATGACGTGGTCACAACTGCGATAGACAAGAAACTCTCTGCGAATGCGCTCTTCGAAGCGGTAGGTCCTTTCAAGCTCTTCCGGATCGCCTTTCATTTCCTGCCGCTTCCACCAGCCCAGCGAGTGGGGTGTGTGGACGTGTGGGATTTGCAGCTCCTCTGCGATCTTCTGCCCGGCCCAGCCTGCATCCCAATAATGCGAGCTGACGACGTCGTATTGGATCTGGCGGCTGCGCACGGCGGCGAGGAAATTGGTGATGAAGTTCTCCAGGTGGTCGTGCATGTCCTCTTTGCGGATGAATTCTTTCCCGCTGAAGGGAATGCGCCATACGCGCAGCCCTTCATTGATCTTGTCGAACTGTGGCTGTCTCTCAAAGCGGCGGGTGACGACATCCACCCGGTATCCCAACCGGCTGAACCGTTTGGCTAACTCCAACACAAAGACGACCTGGCCGCCGGTGTCGGGCTTGCCTAGCTCCGGCTCGGCGGCCACGTAACCATGTAAAGATAACATCAATACGGAACCGACAAATTGCTTCTTGCGCGCCATTTTTCTCTTCCTAACTTTCGAGTACGCCCCAGTGCTGTAGCCCCTCCAGCACGCCGGCTGCATGGCTGGCTTGCGCGTGATAGATGCGCCAATCCGAAAGCGCTTTCAGCTCTGTAGCTGCATTCGCCACGACGATGCCTTTGAATGGTAGGATAAACATCTCGCGGTCATTGCCCGAGTCGCCGGCGACGACAACGCGCTCGGGACTGAAATCAAGCATATTGCGCAAGTAGTCGGCCGCATTTCCTTTGCCAGCGCCGAAGGGAATGATGTCCAGGTTCTTACCCCCGGAAAAGATGACCTTCACCCTGACCCCGCGGTGGTCAAGCTGCTCAAGCACGTACTGATGTTGATCATCCCCCGGTACGTGATAGCTGGCCTTGAGCGGCGTCTGAAATTCGTCAGCATGGGCTTCAAAACCCAGGCGCTCCATGAGTGCGGCAATCGTCTCCCGGCGCCATTCGGCGGCCAACCGGCGTGTACAGGCCTCGAATGCCGGTCCATCCTTCCCCTGTTCGATTTCCGTGCCCAGCGCGCCAATCAGGTAATCTGGTTGCGGCAATAAGGGGTGTTCCAGCAGCGATCTTCTCAGGCTGGCGCAGGGGCGGCTGGAGTTGTAGGCGAGGACGAGGCGCGCTCGGACTGCTTGTAGCGCAGCCGTCAATTTAACCAGCGCCTCGTCATCGCCTAGCAGGGTGTCATCCACATCGGACACGAGCAGCCAGCGTTCTGGGTCAGGTGACATTTGTCTCAGGCCAATCGCGCCTGACTTTTCTGAAGCATATCGTCAAGTTTATGCTGCGCCTCATCGACCCCGATCCCCAGGCATACGGACCACTCCTTGAGGAGAATGTCCATGAAATGCAACAAGGTTTGCTTCTCGTTGTAGGTCAGTTTCTTCTCTGCCTTTAGCGCCGACAAGTCGCATATCAAGTGGCAGATTGCGACCGGCGAACCATCCTCTTTCGCTTCGGCAATCCGGCGCTTCCACGTCCCAGCGTCTTTGTCTACCTGGCGCGGCGGCTTTTGCAGAATTTGGAGCGCCTTTTTGAATTCAGAGCGAGTAGAAACCGGGCGCAAGCGACCAGTGTCCGCTTTATCTAATGGCACCCAGAGGGTGTTGTCCCCGGCTTCCACCTTGTAGAATGCAATCCTTCTACCACCGAGGCGTTTCCTGACCTTGCCTTTAATCTGGCCCACGCCGTGGGAGAGATGGACGACCCAATCTCCCCGAGAATATAACTGCGCATTGTCTGCCATTTTTATCTCCTGCGCTTGTATTTCACCCCTTCTTCGCGTTCGAGCGCCAGGCCAATGCGCCGCGCCTCGGCGTCGATGGAGAGAACGCGCACCCACACGCTCTCACCCGGCGTGACGACCTTACGCGGATCGGAAGGCGCGCCCATCTGACTGACGTGCACCAGACCTTCCAGTCCGCCGGGCAGTTCGACAAACGCGCCGAAGTCCACCACGTTCGTCACCCGCCCCGGGAGCACCTGTCCTGGATCATAGGTCTCCTCAGCTTGCTCCCATGGCTCTGGAAGCAATCTCTTGCGACTCAGGCCGACGCGCCGGCGTTCGACGTTCACGCTCAATACTTCAACTTCGATCTCGTCCCCCACCTGCACGGTCTCCGAGGGGTGATCGACGCGCTGCCAGGCCAATTCAGAGATATGCACCAGGCCGTCGACGCCGCCAATGTCCACAAACGCGCCAAAGTCAGTCAGCCCCGATACCGTGCCCTTCCGCACATCGCCCACCTTGAGTTCCCGCAGCAGCTGCATTTGATGCGCGCGCAGCGCAGCCCGCTCGGAGGCCACCAGGCGGCGGTTGCGGCGGTCCACTTCAATCATCTTGAGATGTAAGACGTCCCCGATCATCTTCTGTTTGGCCTGCTGCCGCGCCTCCTGCGAGAGTCCGCGCCCTAAGTCGGCGATGAGTGAATTGGGTACAAAGGCGCGCAGGTTGCCGAAGTCCACTAATAGCCCTCCTTTGTTCTGGTCGACCACCTTACCTTCGAACACCTCTTCCTCTTCCATAATCCGCCGCGCTTCGAGCCAGTCCTGCTGCTCCAGGCCCTTGTTCAGCGAGACGATTAGATTGTTGTTCTCGTTGCGCGGTTGGAGAACGTATACGGGTATTGCGTCGCCGACTTCCAAGTCGTCCAGCACCGAGTCGTCAACCATGCGCAGGTCGCGCGGTGGGATGATGGCGTCGCGCTTGGCGCCGATGTCGACCAGGATGACGTCATCTTCAATAGCCAATACTTCGCCTTCCCGTACCTCGCCGTGTTTGGGCGGCATGTAATCTTCCTGAGCCAGGAGGCTGGCGAACGATACCGCAGCAAGCGCGATTGCGGGTTCAGACTGCTCTTCGGTTTTGGGAGCATGACTCACAGTTAGTTCCCCGTCACTTTGAAACGCTTGGCGGTTGCCTTGTGCGTTTTCAGCTTCCGTTTCTTGCGTTTGTTGCGCTTTCCCATCGTGTATCATTCCTTTGTCCGGTCCATATCGTAACAAACGCACCTTTCAGATGCCTTGCAAGCAGATGGGTCAACCTAAAAATCGCCTAAATACGGCGGGCTTGGCTAACTTTGCCAGGCGCTCTTATAATGGAAACACTCAGAAACCCGGTTTCCCGAAGAAACCGGGTTTCTACACCAGTCGCGCCGAAGACACAACTTCGGCGTTTCCGAGCAGCAGCTCATGTTTGACCCTCACTTTCCTTTGCCCGCTTCCGTGCTGAATAGCTTCGGCGACGCCATCAT
>JBHHUI010000280.1:0-4764 GCA_046753805.1 Anaerolineales bacterium | reverse complement strand
AATCGCGCGTGAGCAGCGCCAGGTGAAAGCCGTGCAGGGCGCCGTCGAGGTCGGCGCCGTAGGCGGCCAGCGCGGCCTCGATGGCCGCATACCCGTCCAGCGTGCGCGCCTGCTCCCAGATGGCGCGCACGGCGTCCGCCCCGTGCTGCTCTGCTACGTACTGTAGGAAGATCCACAGGCCGTACCAGTGCCCATCGGACTCCACCCGTTCGCGCCCTTCGGAAAGCTGGCAGGTATCGGGCGATTTAAAAACCGACGGCAGCTCGGCCACCGCGTCGTTGATGTCATCGAAGACCTTCTCCTGCATCCAGGTGGCTCCCGCTTCCCACAGCCACGCCGCGGGCTCCTCGGCGTCGTAGCCGTACTGCAGCGCATGGTGATACTCGTGCGCCGCCGTGGATTGCATGAGCGCCAGTGATGTAATCTCCTCGTCGCCCCACGCGTCCAATTCAGCGTAATCGTTGTCGAGTACGACGAATGAGCGTGAGCTGCGCGTCTCAACTGCCTCCGTGAACGGGTTGTCGCCCACCATCGTCTGAGCATATCCGCCGTCGGTGTAGCCGGCCGTGCCGTCTACGAGGATGTCCTGCAGATAAACGTCGTAGCGCTCGTCGCCGCCTTCGCTCCCGTCAGGCGGCGGCGGGGCCCAGCCAAGCGTGTCGATTTGAACCAGCCGGGCATATTCGAGTGCGCGCGCAACTTCTTCGACGTAATCGGGATGGCCGTCGCCGTCGGCATCGGCGCCGGGGACGGCGTCCACGCCCTTAATGGTGTAGTGGACGCGGAAATGTGCCGTATCAAGAACTTCTGGGACGCCGCTGAGACGTGGCCGGCCTAGCTCGGATTCGACTGTCGCGCCAGCGGGTTCAAATTCAACTTCCGGGAGCGGCGTCGGCTGTCCGGGCGTCGCCGTCGGGACAGTCGTCGGTGCGGGCGCGGTCGGGGACAGAGGGGTGCTCCCGGCCGGGCGCAGCCCGGATGCCGGGCTGTGCGTCGGGGATGCGGTGGCGGGCGTCAGCGCCGCCGACAGATTGCACGCCAGTCCGGCGAGCGCCAGCAGGAGTATTCCAAGGCAGGCGCGAGACTTCATCACTTCCGCAAATCCACTTCTGGATATTCGGCCGACGGCCCTGCCAGCAGGTCGGACGGCGCGCCTTTGAGGAAGCTATCGAAAAAGGCCAGCGCGTACGCATTCACGATGCGCAGCCCGCGCTCGGCGTCGATGGGGCCTTTGCGCAGACCCAGACGTGGCGCGAATGGGGTGAGTAGGCCGGTGTCGGTGAAGTCGTAATGCTGGGTACCCGCAATCGTCAACTCGTACGTTTCGGCAGTCTGCGCCGCCAGAAACCGGTCGCGCAGGGCGTCGTTTACCGCAGTGGACCACACCTCGCTGTGCATGAACAGCAGCGGCTGCGGGATGCCGCTCGACAGCACCGCGTCAGACACCGGCGGGAACCAGGCGTCCATCGCCAGCAACGCCGTGCAGCGGTCGTCGCGTGCGCAGAACTCCAGCATCGAGCCGCCGCCGGTCGAATGTCCGAACATGCCGACGTGGCCGAGGTCAAGACGACCGCCGAAGCGCGGGTCATCCTTGTTGGCGGACGCAAGCGTGTCCAGCACGAATTGCACATCTGTTGCCCACACATCCGCGAGCGTATTGGCGGCGCGCTGGAATTCCTCATCCGGCGCGCCAAATGGCAGCGCCTCCTCGTTGACAAAGACCGCGCGCCCATCGGGAAACACGGTGACCGCCGCCCCGTACGGGTGGTCGATGCCGACAACCACATATCCGTGGCTTGCCAGTTCCATGGCCAGAGTGGTGTGCAGCGAGCGGATGCTGGTCCAGCCATGGGAGAAAACGACGACCGGGTAGCTGGTTTCCGCGCGGGAGACATCCGCCTCCAACACGGCGTCGGTCAACGAGAGCGCGACGTGGTCCAGAAATAACGCGGGTAGCCCGACGCTTTCCGCCAGCGCCGGGCCGATCACGTCGATGTGATCCAGGTAAGGCGCGCGGGCGGCGGCGGGGGCGGGCGGCTCCACCGGATACCACAGTTGCACCATCAGTTCGCGCGGTTCGTCGCTGCGGCCGGAATACGTTTCGCGCCGGGCGGAATCCACCAGGTGCTGCGTGACCGTGCCGACGGCGTATGGCCCGGTAGCGGCTGGCACGCGCGGTACGGGCATGGCCCACGGCAGGAAGGCGGCCACTGCCAGCAGCAGCAATGTCACCGTTCCGGTTGCAATGGCGCGCATGCGGCTGTAAGGGAGGCGTGGTAAATCGTCGTGCTCGCGCAGAATGCGGAGCGTGGGCAGCGAAAGGCCCGTCGCCAGCACGTACGCCGGCCACATCTGCCAGCGGTAGCCCTCGCTGATCAGATGCACGCCGACGAGGAACAGCGCCAGCATGGGGAGCAAGATCGGCCAGCGCCAGCGCGATCGCAGACCGGTCATCCGAAGAAAGACGTCCACGAACATGGTAGTAAGGATGGTAATTTCTATGGGACGCATGCAACCGCCTACATAAACGACGCCCGTTGGCTACGGGCGTCTACAAACAAGAGCGAGCTGATTAGACGCAGTGACGGCTCAGCGGCGCTCTGCCTCGAGCCGAGCCGCCAGGAATTTTAACTTAGTCCAGTCGCCACGGATAACGTAAATCATCGCAAGGTGCGATAGCCAGCGAGGTTCGCAGCCTGTATCGCTGGCAAGCTCTTCGAATACGCCCAGCGCCTCATCGTCTGTGCGGCGGTCTTTGGCATATTCACGCGCGAGTTGCAGCAGGTAGCGGTTGCGGTCCTGGCGCAGCTTGCGGGCTTCGACGGTACGCTGCCGCCCGGTCCAGACCTCCCGCCCGACGCGGCGGATCGCATCGAGCAGTTCTGACGATGTGAACGGCTTGATCAGATACCCACGCGCGCCGGCCGCCATGGCGTCGCGCAATGTCTGGCTGTCTTTTTCCGCCGAGATCACAATGCAGGCCAGGTCCGGGTGGCGCTTGCGCATGGCAGCCATGGCCGCGATGCCGTCCATTTCCGGCATGTTGATGTCCATGATGGCGATGTGTGGGTGGTGCTCGTCGGCCTGTGCGACGGCCTCTTTGCCATTGCGCGCCAGCGCCACCACTTCCACGCCGGGCACGAGTGACAGCATGACGCGGGTGTTGCGGCGCGCGTCTTTCTGATCGTCGGCAATGAGCACGCGCAACGGGCTGCTGGGCTCGCCGGGCAGGTCCAGGCGGGTGGTGGGTCGAGCGCTGCGGGTCATCTGTTTGGCCTTCCAAAATTGAGTCTAGCGCTTGCGCCCCGCGCTGGCAATGGCTCTTGCGGGCAGATCATCAGAAGAAACGCCAGACAGACTCGGGCGCACGGCTGTGCTTGAAGTCGCCGTACCACCAGCAGAACGGCGTCAGGAACAACAACCCGAGCAACCAGTAGGGGTACATGCCGGCGATGGTCGTGCCGCGCGGGCCAAACAACAATCCGACCAGCCCGTACAGGTACAGGTGCACCAGATAGAAGAACAGCGCGTTCTGGCCCAGGATGACCACAGGACGCAGCGCCGTGTGCAACAGGCCCTCCACGCGCGCAAAAGCTGCCAGCAGGAGCAGGTCAACCCCGAGCGTGAAGAAAGTAAATACCAGGCTGGGCGGGTACTTGACGACGTTCAGGAAGGCTATCCAGCCGGAACCGATTGCTGGGCGGATGTTGCCGAAGCTCCCCAGCGCGCGCCCGCCGGCGAAAAGTAGTAGAAACACGAACCCGATTGTCGCTGCACGCCGGTACGCGCTGGCGCGGTCGGCTAGCAGCCAGCGACCAAACACCATGCCGAATAGAGCCAGTGCAAGCCAGGGGAGTGTCGGGTACAGGACGAACAGGCCAGATGCCGGCCCCGGCACCGTGAGCAGCTGGATGACCAGCGGCCAATCGAACGCGATGCGGGCCGGGTCGGCAACGAGGGCGTGCGCTAATAGCGTGAGCACGATTGCGAATACAACGAGCAAGCGCGACGACAGACGCAGCAGGAGCGCGCCGACGATCATCGCCGTCCCCAACCCGTACAGCACGCCGAGTAGCACTGCGCCCAGATCGCGTGAGCCGATATTCCAAGCCGGGTTCTCGACGAATAGCTGCAACGCAACGAGCAACAGTCCGCGTGCGAAGAAGTGCCGGGTGATTTCCCACTCGGTCCAGCCGCGCGCCCGGCGGGTGTGGGCGAACAGGACCATGCTTGCGCCCATCAGGAAGAAAAATCCGGGTGCGGACAGGTGGGTGACAAAGCGGGTGAGAAACTGCAACGCATTGTCGCCGTAGTTTGGGAAACGACCGGCCCAGAATTCGAGTTCCAGTTTGCCATGCGAGATGAACGTGTTGGCGTGGTCGAGCGCCATCGTGATCATGATGACGCCGCGCAGTGCGTCGAGCGAGATCAGGCGGGGCGGTTTATCTTCTTTCATACGATGGAGCGATGTTCACCACGGAGTCACAAAGGTACACCAAGGAATGATTTTGCAAACGGAGTGCGGATTTGCGCTGATCGGCTCCTGCGTCGGCGGCGCACGCTCCGGCGCAGCGCGGACAAATCCGCCATCGGTGTCGTAATACTGTTCCGGGGGCTATCGAGAGAGGAGACGGGCCAGCTAGCCGGACGCGGTGTGCGCTAACCGGCCGGCTCGGGCACAGCCTCGCCAGACTTGGCAGCCGGCACGATCCTGTCTTGTGGGGCGCGCTGCACGTACCAGGCTATCCACGCCAACCAGACCGG
>JBHHUI010000279.1:0-4795 GCA_046753805.1 Anaerolineales bacterium | reverse complement strand
CAGCAGTTTGCGCGCCTCGCTGTCCCACTCTTTTTGCGAATACGGCGAAAACACCATGATAGCCCCGTACGGCTCGCCGTCGCGGGTCATCGGCGCTGAAATCGCCGGGCCGGCCTGGGTCAACCCAATCCGCGCGCCCAGTTCGTGGAGATCGGTGGTGTGGACGGGGAGGCGGAAGTTCCCGGGTTTGGCGCGGATAATCGAAGAGGCCACCGCTCCCAACTCTTCGCGGCGCGCAGCGAAGCCGGCGAAATGCGATTCCTGAATCAGGTCATATCCGCCGACGCATGTGACCGTATCCTCAGCGCCCATGGGCGCCCACAACAGGGCAATATCCGCGCGCAACGCCCGGGCGACGCCCTCGGTGATGTTCTGCACCGTCTGATCCAGATCGTTGGCCGTGCCGATTTCCGACAGCGCCCGGGCTGCTTCCAACTCGATGGTTGTAGCGACCATGGAGTCGGTCTTTTCTGATTGGAGCCGGGCGGAATGGGCCGGCGCGCGCATCTCGGCGCGCGCGCTTTGCAACGCCTGCCGGACCGCGAGAGCGGCAAAGAGCGGCAAAGCAGAGGCCTCGGCCAGCCGGGTAAAGCCCGCCACGTGGCCGCTCAACCCCTCGACGGCAATCGACTGCACCAGCTGCGCGCCGGCAGCCGCAGCAAGCAGCAAGAACAAGGTTGCGCCGAGCGCCCAGTCGGTGTTGCGTCGCCATGCCAGCAACCCCATTGCGGCCAGTGCGGCCGCAAGCTGCAGCGCCCACCAGATCTGCGCGTTGATGGATCCGTTGAATTCGTCGCCGCGCTGCCCGGCTGGGAACCACAGAATGAGTGAAACAACTGTGGCAATGAAAACTACCAGCAGCACAGCGATGAGCGCTGCATCCGCGCTGCGCGTTGGCGGCCGGACCGCCAGCCCCCACCCCAGCAATACGATGGTCGCGACGGTGATGCCCCGATCGACAGGCGGCAGCAAGGCGCCGTCGTTGAGCAGTTCCAGCGCGGCCAGACCCACGAGCAGCAGCAGTAAAAGCCGCAACGCAAAACTGACGCCGGCGGCGATGGCAACCCGCGCAGCTTCGGCGCTCTGGTCGCGCCGCGCCATGCCCAATGCCGTGGCAAAGGCCGCTTCCAGCGCGAACAGGGCCAGCGCAAAGTACACGAAACTGCCCGGCGGCTCACTTACGAGGGCTAGAGCTTGCAATAACAACTGCATAATGCGATCTTTGGCGGGATTATAGCATCGCGCCGATCTTCATAACAACCGCGATCATCGCGGGTGGGCACGCAAAAGGTTTCCACATTCCGGCACAGCTCTTGCAACGAGTGGATTTTGTTGACACGCATTTGAAACCGGGTAGAATTGGCCCACCGTGCCGAAGTGGCGGAACTGGCAGACGCGCTGCGTTCAGGGCGCAGTGACCGTACGGTCGTGTGGGTTCGAATCCCACCTTCGGCATACCGGCCTCCATCACACCGGGGCTGGGTGCACGAATCGTTCCCGGTTGGTACGTTGACCGGGATGTTTTCTTTAAAATGCGGGCGATGAACGGCGAGCCGACAAGTTTACCCCTATCGGCATTGGCTGACGCTCCTGAAATAGGGCGCCACTTGCCAGCAAATTGGCGCGACGGTATGATCCGGGCGGCTGCACGGCCTGTGTAATATGGCGACAAACGCAACAAATCCCGCGCGTCGCGGGCTCAACTTCTCCATCGTCCAGCTTGTAGTTGTGCTGGGGTTGATCCTGGGCATTTCTATCATTCTCGACCTGCGCCAGCGCATCCAGGCCGCGCAAACGATCATTGCTGAATCGCAGCGGCTCGAAACCGACGTGCAGGCGCTGCACGACGAAAACCGTGGCCTGCAAGCGACCCTGGCATACGTCGAATCGAACGCGTATGTGGAAGATTGGGCGCACAGCGAAGGCCAGCTCGTACGGCCCGGCGAGGTGCTTGTGATCCCGGTCAGCGACGGAGAAGCCATTGCCACCCCCGAACCGGCAGAGCCGCCGCCGCCTACGGTCATCGAACAATGGCAATTGTGGTGGCAACTCTTCTTTGACGCCGAACAATGAATAGAGCGCGGCGGGCGCACATGCACGCGCTCGACCGGAGACCCAAAGAACCGGACCTGGGCGGGTAGCTTGTGCATGTTGGGCTGTCGGGGGCGCTGTGGAGAAGGGGGGCGCAGGTCTCCACGGCCCCCGCTCCCCAGCGCCCCGATGCGCCGGCCATGCTTCCACTGGATCGACAAAACGAATACCGCGAGCGCTACCGTGCGCTCAAGCCGGGCTGGCGTCCCAGCGGCGAAATCTACGAAGCGACTGTGCGCGCCCACCTGCCTTCGAACGGGCGCCTGCTGGACTTAGGTTGCGGTCGCGGCGGCCTGCCGGAAAAGCTCGTGGCCGAAGGCTGCACCGTGTTTGGCACCGACCCGGATATGCGGTCACTGCGCGAATACCGAACTCCATCCGTTCGGCGGGCGCTGGCGCAGTCGTCCCGGCAGCCATTTCCAACGGCCTCTTTCAGCCTGATCATCTCATCGTGGGTGTTAGAGCACTTGCCGGACCCAGCCAGCACATTGCGAGAGGCAGCCCGTCTGCTGCAATCGGGCGGTGTTCTGGTAGCGCTTACGCCCAATGTGTGCCACCCGTTGCTGTTCGCAAACCGCATTACACGTTGGGCGCCGGCCCTGCAGCGCCGGTTGGTGAGAGACCTATACGGGCGCGGCGGCGCAGACACATTTCCGGTGCGCTATCGCGCCAATTCGCCGGTGCGCCTGCGGGCGCTGGCGCGCGAAAACGGCCTGGCGCTTACGCAGCTCGCGTTAATCGAAGACCCCTCCTACATCGCAGTGAACTCCCGCCTGTTTCGTCTGGCAGCGACTCTGGAGCGGAAATTGCCCGCCAGCTTACGCGTACATATGGTCGCGGTGTTCGAGAAGTAAGATGTACTGTGGGCGACGTGTCTGAACCGAGGAGATCAGAGACTTAAGGCCAGAGATGTGGGATTAGAGATAAGATCGCGCATAGCTGCGCCGACGGTCTCCAATGTCTGGTTTCACAGGAGAACGGCAATGGCAAATCTGTACGACGACTTTCGCAAAATGAAAGACGACTTCTTTGCGCATGATCCGCACAGCCCACTCACGCACGAGCAGCGCCATCATTTCGCCGGGTTGAAGTATTTCGAGCCCAACGACGCCCTGCGATTGGAATTGCCCCTGGAGGAGTTTGCCGAGAAAGACGTCATACAGATGCAAACCAGCACCGGCAACGTGCAGACGTACGAGCGCTGGGGGCGAATCCGCTTCGAGGTAGACGGCGAGCCGGCGGAACTGACGATCTTTGCCAACGAGCACGGACTTTTCATGCCGTTCACCGACGCCACCAGCGGCAAAGAGACGTATGGCGCCGGGCGCTATTTAGAACCGGAGACGATCGGCGGTGGGAAGGTCAGCGTGGATTTCAACATGGCGTACAGTCCTTATTGTGCATATAACGACCTGTACTCATGTCCGATTCCGCCATTCGAGAACCGGCTCAAGGTTCCCATCCGCGCCGGGGAAAAGAGCTTCAAAGAGAGCTGAGAGGGTTCAGCCATCAGGGCGCGTCTTCCGGGCCGTCGTCCACGTGCCGGTTGTAGAAGTTCAGCAGCGCCTGCGCGTCAAATTCGTTCAGGTCAAGTTCCCAACCCCACGCCAGCGCGACGATCCGGAACGGCAGCTGGTCGTTGGGAAATACCAGCAGCTTCGGATACCCATAAGTCGATTCGGGAACAGCGTCAAACAAGCCAAATAACTGGTCTTCCAACTCGGGGCACGCCTCCGGGCAGTTGTACGGCACCACGACCCAACCGTGCTCCAGGTTGTGTACCCACGCCTCCGGCGGAATCTGCTCAGAATAGAATCCGGGTTCTTCCACCCAGCGCGGCCAGTGCAGCCCCGACGAGGGCGGAAAATGCTCGTAATCGGCTTCAATGCCCATTTCGACATGGTTGCGGCCTTCGTCCGGCACCTCATATTCGACACCGATAGCCGACCCGGCCTCACCGTCAGGATCGGTCGGCTCGACGGCCGGCGTTGCCGTTGGGTCCGGCGTCGACTGCCCAGGTGTGCGAGGTGTGTTCGTGACGCCCCGATCGAATGTCTCGGACGGAGCCGAGGTGTTCGACGGCCCGCAGGCCAAGGCAGCGATCCCCAGCATTCCGAGCACAACCAACACCGGGCGCAGGTTCTTCGAGGTATGCTGCATATCCTGATCCATACGTCCCATTTGCAAGCCCGATGATACTACACGCGCGCCGGCCGTAGAAACGGTAGCAGATGAACGTGGATTGCGTAAAGCAGCTGCAGATCAGCGCGCGTCCGCGCCAATTTGCGTACCGACTCCCGGGCTTTGAAGCATAGTCATTGCGCCCTCGCGCCCTTGCCTTAAGCCCGGTATGTCTCCGACCATCATCCCCGGCAGCGCTTCGACGAGTTGAGCTTCCAAGACGCTGTTCTGCAGGTCTACATTAGCGCACGTGTCGATCACTACACGTAAGTAGTTGTCCGTCAGGCCGCTCCAGCGTTTGCCGTCGCCCAATTCCTCACAGTGTTCCCAGAGGACCGGTAGCGTGCGGCCGAGAAAGCGGTTCTGAAATGATCGCTCGAGCTGCGCCCCCAGCGCGTGCATGCGCCGGCTCCGCGCCTGTGAGAGCGTGGAGGGCACTTGACCCGGCATGGACGCTGCGGTCGTGCCCGCGCGGCGCGAATAACGGAAGATATGCAACCGGGCGAACTCCATCATCTCCACG
>JBHHUI010000278.1:0-4830 GCA_046753805.1 Anaerolineales bacterium | reverse complement strand
CGCTGCACAGTGATATCGTAGGTCGGCGGGCTGTCTGTGGATGTCACGAATCGGCGGCGGGGGCATCCATCGGCAGCAATTCTACCGGCTGGTTCGACGCTCCGTCCGGGTCAGGTAATTCGTAGAAGCCTTCTGGAAGCTGCGACTCCTCCGGCGCTGCTTCCGGATACTTGATCCGCGCGTGGAAGAACCCTTTGAGGGTGTTGATGATTGAATCGCGGGCGGTCTGGATTTCGGCCAGCGACAGGTCGCATTCGTTTAATTGGCCCTCGTCCATGCGCTGCCCGATGATGGTATCTACGATAGCTGTGATTTCCTCGATATTTCGCGGCCGGTCGGCGCGCGACTTGGATTCACAGCCGTCCGCGATCATGAGCAGTGCGGTTTCTTTCGATTGCGGTTTCGGGCCGGGATAGGTGAAGTCGGCGATATCTACCTGCGAGTTATCGCCGCCGGCGGCGTCGAGCGCCTTCTGGTATTGGTAACGTGTGATCCCGGTCCCCTGGTGTTCCAGGATGGCGGCCCGGATTGGCCGGGGTAGCCGGTACCGGCGGGCGATCTCGTCGCCGTCGCGCACGTGATCGATGATGATCCCCGCACTCGTATGCGGCTGCAACAGATCGTGGGGGTTCTCGCCGACGATCTGGTTCTCCACAAAGTACTCCGGCCGCTGCACTTTGCCGACATCGTGATACAACGCCCCGACCCGCACCAAGAGCGAATTGGCCCCGATCTGTTCCGCTGCTTGTTCGGCCAGGTTGGCAACCTGCAAACTGTGCTGGTAGGTGCCCGGCGCTTTGCGCAGCAGTTCCTGTAACAATGGATGGTTCGGGCGGCTGAGTTCGACCAGTTGGAGCGCGGTGGTGATGTCGAAGACAGAGCCAAGCAAGAAGAAAATCGTCAATGTGATCGACGCCGACAGTCCGCCGTTGATCACACTGGCGCCGATCAGCGTGGCAAGGCCGACCAGATCCATGTCCGGATCGGTGAGGCTGAAGATCAGCACAATACCGGCGTGCGCCACCGCGGCCGCCAGGCCGGCGCGGAAATAGTTGTTCATGCGCTCGGCCGTCCCGAGCGCCAGTATCGCCACCAAGGAGCCGATGGTCAGGTACAGGACGACATCCAGGCGCCCGTCGGCGATGACGCCCAGGAAAACCGCGAACAGCACGGTGACGACCAGGCCCAGTCGGGGACTCTGGCCGACCGCGACCAGCATGCCCAACGCAGCCGCCGGGAACAGGAAGGGCATCACCGTCCGATCCGGAATCATGAGGCGCGCGCCGAACAGGAATGCCAGTACCACAACGCATAGGAACACCAGGAAGCGCGGGCGGCTGAAATAGTCCGGCAGATAGCGGTTGAGGTATAGCACGAGCGTCACCAGGAAGAGCACCGCTGCCAGCGCCGGTGGGATGTATGGCAGCACGGAATCCTGTTTGGGCTGGAGCAGGTTAAGCGCTTCCAGCGCCTCGATATCCAACTCAGTGACAACGCGGCCGCGACTGATAATGGTCTGACCTTGAACAAATGATTGCGAGACCGGCTCGACGGCATCCCGCGCTGCTTCGCGGGCAGCGTCCGTCGCCGGCTGGTTATAGAGCGAGTTGGGGACAATGAACTGACCCGCCAGGTCTGCCACGACAGCGGCCTCGTCGACGCTCAACGCCACGCTCACCAACCGGGGAATGCGTTCGCGGGCTGCGGCCACTCGATCCTCGCGCACCTGGTCGCTCATCACCACTTCGATGACGCGCGGGACTTCGCCGCGAACGGCGTCCCACTGGGCAGCCGTCAATGAGAGCACCTCATTCGCCTGCTCATCCGATAGCGAGACGTGCGTCAGCTGCGCCAGGTCGGCGATCTTCTGCTCGGGGGTGGCGAAACTATCCGCGCGTACCGATCCGATGAAGTTCAGCGCGGCGCGCGCATTTGCCACCTGTTGGCGGGCGATGCGGGTGTCGGGCGGATCGTAGACCAACGCCACGGCAGCCACGGCGGCCTCGCGCGCCTGCTCGGTTTGGATGTCGCTGATGTATGTGATGGAGGTCGGGGCTGTGACGTCGATGGTCGCCACCTGGCCGACTTCGAGCGCGACGTTTTCATCGACCGTCAGACCGATGGGGAGAATCAAGAGCGTGGCAGCGCCAACGGTGAACAGTAAACCGATGCCCCATACCAAAACGCTACGCCAGCGATTGCTGGTGGAGGCATCTGAGGAGCTATGGCTGTCGGCAGTCATGATTTCTCGGCTGGCGGGGAGGCGAGCCGGAGGGACTATGCGCCGGCGGAGCGGAGTAATTCGCCGACAACGCTGCTCACCAGCTTTCCATCCGCGCGGCCTTGCACGCGGGGCATGAGCAACTTCATCACCGCTCCCATGTCGCGCGGTGAGGCCGCGCCGCTCTCGGCGATGGCCGCCTTCGCCAGCGCAGATATTTCGTCGCGCGAAAGCGCCGGGGGAAGGAATTCTTCGAGGATGGCGATACGCGCAGCGGCGGCCGCAACGAGGTCCGACCGGCCGGCCCGTTCGGCGTCTGCGATCGTCTCCCGCTGTGACTTGACTTCTTTCCGGAGGACGGCGGCCACACCGGCAGCATCAAGTTGCTGCTGGCCGTCTACTTCGGCCTGTTTGATCGCCGCCAGCGCGCCGCGCAACACGGCTTTCCGCGCGGTATCACCCGCGCGCAGCGCGTCTTTGAGGTTGGCGTCGAGTCTTTCGCGAAGGTCGTCCATGGTATGGATTATAGCAGTGGCGGAGGGGTTACCCAACCGGGTACTTCATGCGCCGGCCGCCCAGCAGATGGAAGTGCAGGTGCGGGACCTCCTGCCGGCCATCCGGGCCGTTATTCGCTATCAGCCGGTAACCCGAGGCGGATACGCCTTCGGCGGCGGCGATCTCGCGCGCTGCAGCCAGCAGCGCTGCCGCCGTCTCGGGGTCGGTCAGATCATTCAATGTGCCGATATGCTCGTTTGGAACGATCAGCACATGCGTTGGCGCGGCTGCGTTGATGTCGCGAAATGCACTGACTCTGTCGTTGCGCAACACGAAGTCGCCGGGAATTTCGCCCGCGACGATCTTGCAAAAGATGCAGTCAGCGTTCATTGAGCCTCCTGAGTGAATGGTTTTTGAGGATGAGGTCGGATACTGGAGCCAGCGGCCTGATTGCGTCCGCTTCTCTGCTACGGTTGCACGACGGCCAGGTCGTCAAAACGAATTTCCACACCCGGCTCCAGGAAGCTTTTGGCGATCAGGCCGATTTTGCCGCTCGTGAACTCGGGCGCGCTGGCTGTGGCGAGGTCGACCCCGTTAATTGTCAGGGTCAACTCCGATCCGATGCAGGCTGCCGTGATCGTGTTCTGTACCAGCCCGATCGGGATGTCGCCGGAATAATCCATTACATCGGCCGCGCCCTGGATGAAGTGCGTCTCTCGGGCGACCACTGCGCCGATCCCGTAGAAGCCATCGGCGCTTACCAGCATGAAGTAAAAATTCTCATCGTCCTGATAGCGGCAGATTACACCGAAAGCATTGTCTTCTGGGCCGGCTGCGGTGCGGGCAGCCACTTTCACGATGACGTCATCGTAGGAGGCGTCGAAGATGGACCAGACGGTTAGCTGGGGCACTTGCACGGCGATCTCATATTCGCCGTCGACATAGCCGGTGGCGGCCTCGACGTCTTGTTGCACCGGCCAGCCGCTATCCGCCGCCGAGAAGTCGTCTTGAAAGAGGACCGTGCCGCTTTCCGGTGCGGGCGCGCAGCCCGAGGCTGTGAATAGAATGACGGCGGCGATGCGAAAGAAGGTGGCGCGCCCGCTCAACGTCACCCTCCGTCCGCTGGCAATCGCGCCAGCGTATTCAAAGCGCGGTTCCCGGTCGGGCCGTCTGGGTCCAGCGTGAGCGCCGTCTGCAAACTACGCACGGCATCGTCTTGTCGGTCGAGTTCGAGATAGGCTAGTCCGAGATGGAAATACGCGGGCGCATACTCCGGGTCGAGTTCAAGGGCGCGGAGCAATGCGCTTTCCGCTTCATCCGCGCGGCCGGCCACCACGAGCGCGTGTCCGAGCGCGTCGTGTGCGGGGGCATAGATGGGCCCATGTTCCGTCGCGGTCCGGGCGGCCGGCAGTCCCTGCTCGATAGCCTTGAAATCGTAGTCGAGATAGAAACGCGCCAGGAGAGTCCAGAACGTCGTGTCGTTGGGCGCCAGCCGCACGGCGTTCAGATACCACTCTTCGGCGGCAGTCAAGTCGGCGCGGGCGGCATGGACGCCCGCAAGTTCGGCGCTGATTGCGGCGTTGAGCGGGTCCAGCTCGTTAGCTCGCGTCAGTTCCGCCAGCGCGCGCGCCTGATCGCCGTGTTGCTTCCAGTAGATGCCTGTCAACGTATGGGCCAGCGCCGAATCCGGGTCCAGAGCAAGCGCTTGCTCGTATTGCTGCAGCCCGTCTCCGCCGCGGCGGTCGGCCGATAATCCCAGGTAAGCATACGCATCCGCATAGTCTGGATCGAGTTCAATGGCCGATTGCAGCGCCACTTCGGCCAGCCCATATTGCTCCAGGTTGACGAGCGTATAGCCGATCAGTCCCGCGCCCGCGGCCGGGTCGTCAGTTGCAAGCGCATAGTTGATCGCCGCATCGAGGGCGTCGGTGGCTGCCCGGAATGACGGGTCGAGGCCGCTTGCCAACGCCAGGTGCTCGCGCGCAGCCGCCGGGTCTGTTACGGCGAGAATGATGCCCAGGCGGTAGTGCAAGGCTGCATCAGTGGGCTGCCCGAGTGTAAGCCGTTCCAGCACGTCGGCGGCTTCCGCGTAGCGGCCTTCTGATTCGTAAACC
>JBHHUI010000277.1:0-4862 GCA_046753805.1 Anaerolineales bacterium | reverse complement strand
CCGCGCCACGTTCAACCGCACTTTCATGCCTTTGCTATAGTTTTCAACCAATTTATCAGCCTCGTCCTCCAGGCCAACCCACGCAAGCACCTCCCCGGGATCGTATGTTTCGCGGCTGTACAGCGCGCGGAAGTGATTCAGGTTCTCGAGCGCTGTCAGCTTCAGGTAGTGATTGGGCGATTCAAACGAGACGCCGAGCCGCTCGTAATAGTCCTGCCCCCACGCGCCGACTTCGCGGCCCATCACCGCCACATTGCCGCCGTACCCTTGCAACAGCCCAATCAGGATATTCTGGGTGGTTGACTTGCCCGCTCCTGAGGGGCCGAGGAATCCAAAGATTTCACCCTCGGCAATCTCAAAATCCAGCCCGTGCAAGGTCTCGGTGTGCGCACCCGGATAGGTGAAATGCAGGTTTTCGACTGTAATCATTTGCCTCTTGTTCCTAATCGGCGTCCTTCGAGTTCTCTAGCTGCTGCCGGGCGGCGGCGGCGACCTGGCGCACGATTTCCTTGCCGGCCTCGCTATCGCCGCCGTCGGCGGGCGTGAGGGCTCGGTCCATGATGTCCGCGATGCCTTCGATGATGGCCGCAGTCGGCGGAATGTCTTCTTTGGCTTTGATGTCTCCCATGCTGACGAGGCCATACGCCAGCATGTCCATAATATGGGCCGTGACCTGTGGGTCCAGTTCCGCCCGCACTGCCCCGGCGTCCTGCATCATCTTGACAAACACGAAACGGGAGCCTTGTTCCTGCTGCCGGCGGAAGAAATTGTTTGGCTTGCGAAGATAGCTCCCCAAAACACGGCTGTCCTGCTTCAACATGGCCGCCATAAATGCACTGCTGCTCAGTGCGTAGAGGCTGTTCTTGTACATCCCGCCCAACGTGCCGCCTTTCGGATCGGCCTCCAGCAGCTCGATCCACTTTTCGGCGTAGGTCGTCATCTCGCGGACAAGCAACGCCTCAAATAGTCCGTCTTTACTTTCGAAGTGGAGGTAGATCGCCCCTTTACTCACGCCGGCTTCGCGTGCGATATCGCTGACGGTGGTTTTGTCGTAGCCGTAGTGGATGAATAGTTCGGCGGCGGCATTGAGGATTCGGCCCTCGCGAATTTTGTCTTCTGACTTCGCGCGTGGCGTCGAATCGCCGGAACTGGTTGACCGATTTTGCATTTCTGGTCAAATAGTACCAAAAACGGGCGTAGTGTCAAGGAGGCGGGCGGACCGGGAGTGCGGGATGACGAGGCGTCTACGCCGCGCAGGCGGATTATTCGCGATCTGTGAGCAGCGCGATCTTAAGCTCGTCTAACTGCGCCGGTTCGACGGGCGACGGCGCGCCCGCCATCAGGTCGGCGGCCTGTTGCGACTTGGGGAAAGCGATCACTTCGCGGATGTTTGGCTCGCCGGCCAGCAACATCACAAGCCGGTCGATGCCGGGCGCAATGCCTCCGTGCGGCGGCGTGCCGTATTCGAACGCCTGCAGCATGTGCCCGAAGCGCTCCTGCGCCACTTCTTCCGACAGACCGATCAGGGCGAAGACTTTCTCTTGCAGGTCGCGGCGGTGAATCCTGATCGAGCCGCCGGCCACTTCGTACCCGTTCACGACCATATCGTACTGGGTGCCGCGCGCCCGGCCCGGTTCGGAGTCGAGCAGGGCTTCGTCCTCCGGCATGGGCGCGGTAAACAGGTGGTGGCTGGGGTCCCAGCGCTGCTCGTCCTCGTTCCACAGAACGAGCGGGAAATCGATCACCCAGCAGAATGCCAGCACGTCGGGATCGCGCAGGCCGAGCCGGTCGCCGATCAGGACCCGCAGGCGCGCAAGTGTTTCGTTCACAATCTCAGGCGCGTCCGCGACGAAAAGCAGCAAGTCGCCGGGCTCGCCTCCCAGCGCAGCCACGAGCGCGGTCATGGTCTCCGCCGAGACAAACTTTCCGAAGGACGCGCGCGCGACCCCCGCCTCGCCGACAATGGCCCACGCCAGCCCCTTTGCGCCATGCGACTTTGCAAAATCCGTGAGTTCGTCGATCTGCCTGCGGCTGTAGTCGCCGCAGCCTTTGGCATTGAAACCTTTGACGAGCGGCGCCTGCGCAAACACGCGGAACTCCGTATGACGCCCCACCTCCGTTACATCGCGCAGCTCCAGGCCGAAACGCATGTCCGGGCGATCAGTGCCATAGCGTGCCAGCGCGTCGCGGTAAGCGATGCGCGGCCATGGTTTGGACAGAAATCGTTTGTTCGAAAGCGAACTCACCAGCGCTGTCATCAGGCTTTCCGTAAGCGCCATCACGTCTTCGCGTTCCACAAACGACATCTCGATGTCGAGCTGGGTGAACTCCGGCTGGCGGTCGCCGCGCTGATCTTCGTCGCGGAAGCAGCGCGCGATCTGGAAGTATTTCTCCACCCCGGCGACCATCAGCAATTGCTTCAGCTGCTGCGGCGATTGCGGGAGCGCGTAGAAATTGCCGGGATGCACGCGGCTCGGCACGAGGTAGTCGCGCGCGCCTTCCGGGGTGGTCTTGAAGAGGATCGGCGTCTCGACTTCGATGAACCCCTGCTCCGCCAGAAATTTACGGACGAATGTGGTGACCTCGCTCCGCAAGACCAGGTTGCGGCGCATCCGCTCGCGACGCAGGTCCAGATAACGATATTTGAGTCGCAGCGCCTCGTCCACAGGGGACGGTTTATTGATGTCGAAGGGCGGCGTGCGCGCAGCGTTGAGCACGGTTACCTGCTCCACGACGACCTCCACCGCGCCGGTCGCCAGATTGGGATTCTCCTGTCCCGCCGGGCGCAGCCGGACAACACCCGTCATCTGCACAACAAATTCGTTGCGCAGCAACGTCATGGCGGTATGGGCGTCGCTTGCAGCTGGGTCGGACACGACCTGCGTCAGACCCCAACGGTCGCGGAGGTCGATGAACGTCAGACCGCCGTGGTCGCGCCGCCGGTGTACCCAGCCGGCCAGGGTTACAGTTTCGCCGGCGTGCTCGGCGCGCAGTTCACCGCAGTTGTGGGTCTTGAGCATCGGTATCTCCCCAAACACAAACCGCCCGTCACGGGAGACGGGCGGCGGTCATTCGTTCGAAAGGTTGCCGGTCAGCAGGCAATGCGAACGTGACAGCGCGCCCAATGCGCGTCACCATTATCGTTGCCATTATTGCCAGGAATCGTCGGATTGGCGGTTACCATAGCGGCGCGATTATACCACCGGAGTTAGGCGCAAAAAGCTTTTTTACTTTGCGGCTCAGCGTCCTTGCGTCGCAACCCATACGGTTAGCAGTTTCTCTGACAACGGCGGCGATGCGTGTTACCACTCGCCGGCGTAGTCGGGCCGATATGGGTTCAGATCGCGCGCCGCCAGTGCATAGTGCAGCTCCACAAGCTGGCGCAGGTGCAACACGTCGTGCGCCACCCAGGCCGCCAGCATGTCGCCGGCGCGCAGCTTGCCCCACGGCGCTTCGCGGAATGCTTCCCAATCGGGTGTACCCAGCTCGCCCAACCAGTCGAGCGACTTTTCACGCTCGGCGAGGAAATTGGCAACCGATTCTGCCAGGTCGCGCTCGTTGTACTTGCGCGCTGTCACCCACCCCTGCGGATCGATGGGTGGGAAATCCCGGCCTGGCTGATGCAGAATATGGTCCAGGCGCACGCGGAAGTCTTCGCGCTCTTCATCGTACAGATGATTGATTACTTCCAATATCGACCACGACTCCGCAGCCGGCCTCCAGCGTGCCTGTTCAGCGGCAATCCCCTGCGTAAGGCTGTGGATAGAAGCAGCGTGGTCCGCCATGCGGGTAATGTTTTCGGCGATTTCCATACGTCACTCACATCTCGTTGCGTCCTTCGAGTGCGCGCGAAAGCGTGGTCTCGTCGGCGTACTCGAGATCGCCGCCCACCGGCAGGCCGCGCGCCAGTCGCGTCACGCGCACGCCGAGCGGCTGCAATTGCTGGTGCAAATACATGGCCGTGGCCTCGCCCTGCAAGTTCGGATTGGTCGCCAGGATCACTTCTTTGATGTTTTCGGCCTCAATGCGGGCCAGTAGTTCGCGGATGCGCAGGTCGTCCGGCCCGATCCCGTCGATCGGCGAGATCGTTCCGTGCAGCACGTGGTAGCGGCCATGGAATTGCGCGGTGCGTTCAAGCGCCAGCGCGTCGAGCGGCGTCGCGACGACGCACACGGCGCCGTTGGCGCGCGCTTCGTCGGTGCACACACCGCACGGGTCCTGGGTGGCTGTCGTAATGTTGAAGCAGACCGAACAGAAACGCGTCTGCTCTTTCATGTCGATGACGGCCTCGGCGAGCGCGCGGGCATGCTCTTCCTTTGCTTGCAGCAGGAAGTACGTCAGCCGCGAAGCCGACTTGGGGCCGATACCGGGCAAGCGTGAGAACTCGTCGATAAGGCGCTGCACCGGCCGGGGAGTGGCAGAGACGGCCATTACAGGCCCGGCAGTCCTATTCCGCCCGTCAGCGACCCCAGCCGCTCGGCCGCTTTCAACTGCGATTCTTCGATGGCTTTGTTCACCGTAGCGACCAGTACCGCGTCGAGCGCCTCGGGATTGCCGGCGTGCAGCAGTTCAGGCGCGACGTGGATCGATTGCACGCGCTGCGTGCCCGAGATGACAACGGTGACCGCGCCGCCATCCGAGGTGACCGACACAAGCTCTTCGGCCAATTCGTCGCGTGCGGCCTTCATTTGTTCCTGCATCTTTGCCAGCATATTGCCGCCGGGAAGTTTCACTTTGCGCCTCTCATGATGAAATATCGGTTACTACGAAGTCTCGAAGGGAACAAAGAAGCATACATTCAAGGTATCTACTCAGCCTCGGTCGGCTGGAACGTGGCGGGGATTGGGGGATTATGAAATGCC
>JBHHUI010000276.1:0-4882 GCA_046753805.1 Anaerolineales bacterium | reverse complement strand
CATCGTCGTCGGCGAAATCCGCGACGAGGCCGCGCTGGACATGTTGCAAGCGATGAATACCGGCCATGACGGCTCGATGACGACGGCCCACTCCAACGGCCCGCGTGACACGATTTCCCGTCTGGAGACGATGACATTGATGGCCGGCATGGAGCTGCCGGTGCGCGCCATCCGCGAGCAAATCGCCTCCGCCGTCAACTTTATCGTGCACCAGGAGCGCATGCGGGATGGCACCCGCAAGGTGGTCAATATTTCCGAAATCCAGGGCATGGAGGGGGACGTCATTACCATGATGGATATCTTCGTGTTTGAACAGACTGGATACGAGGAGGGTCGCGTTATCGGCCGCCTGCGCCCGACCGGCCTGCGGCCCAAGTTTATGTCTGAGATCGAAGCTCAAGGCATCAACCTGCCGGCCTCGATATTCGGTATTGGCGATCGTGGGCGGTGGTAATGTAGGCGTCCAGGTGCGCGACAAGGGGCTGGCCATCCCCGGCTCCACCTTAACCTTGGCTGCGGAAATGAGGTGTGCACCGACGTCGGATAGGCTTTCCACATAATTAAGTTCGATTGGGCGATCTTGGAGCCATTAAGATGACAGCCATTTTAATCATAGGTGGTCTATTAGCAGCCGGTGTCCTGATTGCAGGTCTGGTGTCGGAGTTCCGGCCGCAGCCCTCGGTGGTGCAGGAGCGATTGGGGCGCTACGCCGACATCGGCTCGCAGGTCGCCGAAGAGACGCCCCGCCAGCATGAGCGCGAGCGCGGCAGCCCGATCGGCGAGCGCCTGAACGAGGCCCTCCAGCGCTTCGATTTCTCGAAACGTATTCAGCGCGATATGGCGCGCGCGGACCTGAAACTAAATGCGGGCGAGTACGTTGCGCTATTGATCATCGCCGCCATCGGCGGCGCGACCATCGCCGTGGCCATGACCGTCGTGCCCGATTGCCTGGGCGCCGAGGCTGGCCTGCTGCCGTGCCTGTTCACGCGCAGCATGACGGATGCGACGATATTCGGCATCCTCGGGGCCGGCGTTGGTTTGTTTTCCCCGCGTTTCTACGTTCGCTTTCTACATACCAAACGCCTGAAAGATTTCAACAACCAACTCGGCGATTCGCTCAACCTGATGGTGAACGGATTACGCTCCGGGTATAGCGTGTTGCAAGCCATGGAAGCCGTCGCGCGCGAACTGCCGGATCCCATCGCCGTCGAGTTCCGGCGCATTGTGCAAGAAATACAACTCGGCCTGCCGATGGAAGCAGCGTTGGAACACTTGCTCGAACGCATCAACAGCGACGACCTCGATCTGGTCGTTACCGCGATAAACATCCAGCGCGAGGTCGGCGGCAACCTGGCTGAAATCCTGGACGTGATCTCGTACACCATCCGCGAGCGCGTGCGCATCAAGGGCGAAATTCAGACGCTCACAGCGCAAGGCCGCGCAACGGGCTACGCCATCACCGCGCTACCCATCGGCCTGGGCCTGTTGTTGTTCGTGGTCAACCGCCCCTACATTGGTTCGCTGTTCGATCCAGCCAATCAGCCATGCGGTTGGGGGATGGTGATTACGGGCCTGATAATGATTGCCATCGGCGGCGCGATTGTGCGCAAGATCGTCGATATCGAAATATAGAAGGAGCGGCGCCATGTCCGGCATATTGCTCGTTGCGCTCATCGCCATTCTATTAATTGCCATTGTGCTTGTGATCGTTGGTTTTCGTTCGCCGAGGGCGGCCGACCCGCTGCAATCACGTCTGGCCGAGTTTGCCTCGCGTGATACGCCTGTAACGTTGGAGGAGATTGAATTATCACAACCGTTCAGCGAGCGCATCCTGCTGCCGCTCATGCGCACCATGGGGCAGTTTGCGTCGCGCTTTACTCCGCAGGCGACGCTGGAAGATGCGCAGCGCAAGCTCGACCTGGCCGGGAATCCGCGAGGGTTGGGCCCGACCGAGTTTGTCGCTATCCGCATCGGGCTGGCGATTTTCCTCGGTGTGATGATGTTCCTGGCATTCACATTCGGCCCGGGCGAGCGTATCTGGACGCGCATACTCGGGTTGACATTGCTCTCGGTGGCGTTCGGTTATTTCATGCCGCAGCTCTACCTGTCGAGCAAGATCAGCCGCCGTCAGCATGAGATTATTAAAGCGCTCCCGGATGCTCTCGACTTGCTCACCATCTGCGTCCAAGCGGGTCTGGGCTTTGATGCGGCCATGAATAAAGTGGCCGAAAAATGGGACAACGAGTTGTCCATCGCCTTCCATCGCGTTATCCAGGAAGTGCGGCTGGGCAAGGTGCGCCGCGAAGCGCTGCGCGACATGGCAGACCGTATGGATGTTGCGGACGTGACGAGTTTCATTGCAGCCGTGATCCAGGCGGAGCAACTCGGCGTCAGCCTTGCCAAGATTCTTCGTATTCAATCCGATCAGATGCGGGTTCGCCGTCGGCAGCGCGCCGAAGAGCAAGCACACAAAGCGCCCATCAAAATGCTCTTCCCAATGGCCATTTTCATCTTCCCGACAATCTATATCGTATTGCTGGGCCCGGCCGGAATCATTCTGTTAAATTCAGTCGCCGCCGGCATCTTGTTCTAGACGCTGCGCGCCGACGGACAAACGCTCTTTCGTACAACTGGACACAGAGTAGATGGGGCCCGTGGCGCACCGCCGCCTCGCAGCCCGGTTTCCGAACGTAGCCAGCCGGGCTTTCTGGTCGGCATTTGACTTTATTCTTCCTCCCGATTGCGTAAGCTGTCGTCAAACAGGTGATGTCTTCTGTGGGGATTGCCGCGCACTGGTGGCGCGCATCCGCGCCCCGGTCTGTAGGCAATGCGGCTTTCCTGCCCGGGGGGACGGCCATCACGTTTGTCCCGCGTGCCATGATGAAGGCGTTGGACTGGCCGGGCTGCGCTCCGCTGCGTTGTATACCGGCACCGTGCGCCCGGCGATCCTCGGTCTCAAGTATCGGCGCAACCGGGCGTTGGTCCACCGGCTGGGACCGTTACTTGTAGAGGCCTGGCCGGACGAATTTCCGCCGAATGCCTTGCTGGCGCCCGTGCCGCTCGCACCCGGCCGAATGCGCACGCGGGGGTTCAATCAGGCTGCGCTACTGGCGCAATATGTTGGGCGCGAATTGGGTCTGCGCGTGCGACCGCGCGCGTTACGGCGCACGCGGGAAACGCCGCCCCAGGTGGGCATGACACGCGCCGAACGCCGTCGGAACATGCAGTCTGCGTTTCAGGCCTCGCCGCGCCAGGTGCGTGACCGAACGATAATTCTGATTGATGATGTGTGCACCACCGGCGCGACCACGGCTGCCTGTGCAGCCGCATTGTACGCTGCCGGCTCCGGACCCGTGTGGGGGATGACGGTTGCGCGCGCCGGCGGACACATTCAAGATTCTTGACCAATGGAGGTGTCATGGCTGTAGAAGTTAGGATCACAGGACGCAATACGCATATCTCAAAGAAACTGCGGGCGTACGCAGAGAAGAAAGTCGGAAAGCTGGACCATTACCTGCCGGAATTGACGGAGGCGGACCTGGAGCTTGATGTTCACGAAACAGCACGCAACGCCGAAGACCGCAAGGTTGCGCAGCTGACACTGCGCACGCGCGGCCGTATCCTGCGAGCAGAGGAGCGCTCGGCGGACATGTTCGCTTCGATTGATATGGTGTTGGAGAAGATCGGTCGGCAGATTGAGCGCTACAAAGGCAAGCGCGAGCGACGCTGGCTCGCGGGCCGCGGCGAGGAACGCGTGGCGGAAATCTTACAAGCGGAGGAAGCGCGCGCTGACGAAGATGACGAACCCGGTCCGCGTGTCGTGCGCCGCAAGCAATTTGAACTTGCGCCCATGAACGAAGAGGAAGCCATCGAACAGATGCACCTGCTCGGTCACGAAGACTTCTTTGTCTTCTACAATGCTGATACTGCCACCATCAATGTGCTCTACCAGCGCAAGGACGGCGACTACGGACTGATCGAACCCGAAATCGCCTGATTGTCTGCGTTTGTCGGCCGCCGCCGCAACGCTCGATGGATGGGAAGGGGCACAGGCAGTGAGCGGTTTCCCTTCCCATCTTTGGGCGTCGGCGCCACTTCCCCACCGCAGTTTGTTGCCGCATAACCGCATCCAGCTTGCGCATGTCTTCGCGCCTGCTATCACTGCCGGGAGCCGACCCATTCGGTCGGCTCGGCCAGGAAACGGGTGATTTGGGCTCCGTAAGCGCGGTCGTTATGCTCGGCGGCTGCGGCGATTCGCCGGCCGAGCAGCTCGTACACGGCGCGCGCCGTGAGGCGATGCACGCCTCACTTGCGGCGCTCATCGCCTCCCAGCGCATCGCGCGCGTCGTCATCGCCGCACCCCAATCAGAACTTGACGCGCTTTCGCCGCCGGTGGATGGCAAGCTGACGCTTGATCCTGACGCGCTCGGAGACTCCTTTCATTTTGGACGGCGACTCGGAGCAATTGCCGCCCGCTACAACCTGGACCGCCTGATCTACCTCGGCGGCGGCAGCGCGCCGTTGCTACCCACGGATGAATTGGACGCAGTGATCGACGAGATCGAGACCGCACCCGCACGCCATGCGGTAACGAACAACTTGTACTCGTCGGACTGGATCGCGATGACGGAGGCGCGCACGCTGCAGGGGTTCGCCGAGCGGTTGCCGCAGGACAACATGCTGGGCTGGGTGCTGCAGGAAGAGATCGGCTACACGGTGCGCGCCCTTCCGCCGGAGGCGGCGACGCGGGTGGATATAGACACTCCCGCCGACCTGCTGGCGCTGTACTGGCACCCGGCTTGCCCGGTTAACCTACGCGCCTACCTCGACGTGCACATGCCTGCCGAGAGTCTGGAGCGCTGGCGCGCCGCCGGGCGCGCGC
>JBHHUI010000275.1:0-4884 GCA_046753805.1 Anaerolineales bacterium | reverse complement strand
GAGGCCTCGTCACCCGCGAGAGCCGACCAGCGGATGTCGGGCGCATTCATCACCTGCATATGCATTATGTGGACGCCACCCCTTCCGTCGGGACCATGGCAAGACACGCATGAGAGCTGCCCGCTCATCATGCCCATGCCGCCGCCGAAGGCCGGCCCGCTGCTGTAGGCGATGCGACGGCCGGCAGCGGTCGTCGCGCTAAAGTAGATGCGCTCGCCGTTGGAACCGGTACCGAAACTGCCCCACACGGGCGCGATCCGTGGGGCGCATGCGGCTACCAGAAAGGCAACGAGGAGTGAGACAAAGCCGATTACTTTGGGCATGGTTTACCGTTGAGATTCGACCTGGGAGACCAGAGATTGGGGATCGGCGGCCTCCAATCTCTAGTAGTTACCCCTCCGCCAACAACGCCTCAATCTTCTGGTCCAACTCCGGCGGCGCGAGCGGCCCAATCTTGACCCCGCGCAACTCGCCGTTCTTCGCAATGTAGAAGGTCTCCGGCACGCCCTGTATCCGGTACGCCTGGGAGATGCGCGTGCCCACGTCCGGCCCGTTGAAATAGGTAATGTCAAACTCCTCCAGATAGGCCAGCGCTTCGGCCTCCGTATCCACGTAGTCCACGCCGATAAATGTCACACCGCGGTCCCGATACTTGCGCCAGGTGGCTTCGAGATACGCAGCTTCGTCCCGGCAGGGCGGACACCAGGAAGCCCAGAAATTGACAATGACGACCTGCCCGCGCAGCTCGCTCAGGGTGAGAGTCTCTCCGTTGAAATCGGTGAGGGTGAAGTCCGGCGCCACGCCGGCCGAACGCGGACCGTTGTTGACTTTGACCAGGCCCCACGCCAGCAGACCCAACAGCGCCAGCACGATGCCGTACGTGACAATGCGTCCGACGACTGGCTTCCGGCTATGTGTTTCCGGCAGACTGCCGGCGGTGATTTCGGTCATAATGGAATCTCGCTCCGCATGCTACGACGACCCGGTTTGCACAATCACTGTAAACTCGATGCGCGCGTCGCCTTCGTCGGGGTCGTCCGAAGCGATGAAGATGTGCCGCGTGATCGCCCCCATGTCTTCGGGATGTACCGCCGAGTCATATTCGACATGCAGCACAGCCTCCCCGCCGGGCGGGATCGTCATCGGCGACAACGTCGCGGTCGTGCACCCGCACGACGTGCTGACCGAAGCGACCCGCAACGGGCCGGCCCCCAGGTTGCGCACGGGAATATCTGCTACCGCCAGTTCGCCCTTCATGACAGTGCCCAGGTCCAGCGTTTGCACCACATCAATATCAGGCGCCCTGGGCGCACACGCGGCCAGGAGCAACGCCGCTACCAAGGCCAGTGCAAATCTTCGCATACCAACTCCACTTCAAAATGCCGAATGGTGAATGGGGATTACGGATTGCAAATCCCCATTCCGCCATCCGCGATCAGCCCGAACGAACCGTCGCCTGCACCCAAATCTCCGTCTGCGACTCGCGCGGGTCGTTATTCTCGATGATGATGCCGCGCCGTACCGTTTGCCCCGCCGTGTCGTGGAAGCCCGCGTCGAATATCAGCGTAACTTCCGCCACCTTCCCCGGCGGGATCACGTTTGCGCTGAACTCCGCCGTCGTGCAGCCGCAGGTCGTGTACGCCCGGCTGATCGTCAGCGGAGCGTCGCCTTCATTGCGCACGATGAACTTGTGCTGCACGACGTCCGTCGGGCCGATCGTCCCAAAGCTGAAGAACTTCTCGGGCACGACGATGTCGGGCTGGGGCTGGTCCTTTGGCAGGAAGGGCACCGGCGGCCCCGCCTCCATCTCGTGCACGGCGACAAACGCGCCGTCGTGCGTCACATCGCCCGGCGTGTACTCCAGCAGCGCCGCGCCCGGCTGTGCACCGCCGAAGAACTGCAGCGCCGCCCCACCCAACAACAGCACGCCGGCAGCCATCATGACCACGGGTATGAGTTTCTTTTGCCGCGTCTTGCGACGGGCAGCCTCACGATGTTTCTTGCGCCTGCTCATTTTCGATTTCTCCTATCCGGGGATCACCCACGCGAGCATCCCCGCGCCCGCCGCTACCATCGCGCCGCCGTACCACAGCCGGATGCGCAAGGCGTGCTCACGCTCCCAGCGCGCCCAGGCCTTGGCCGCCGGGCGGTTCCCAACCACGAGCAGGATCGCGATCAGCGGCAACACAAACAGCACGTTGTACAGTGCCAGATAGCTGACCCCCCACGCCAGCGTCGTCTTCGCGTTCAACAGCGTGATGATCGAGACATAGATTCCGCCCGAACACGGAAACGTGCACAGCCCCACCAGCAAGCCGGCCGCGACCGTCGTCGGGAACGTGGCCTGCTTGATGAGTTCGTGCGTGCGCGCGCCGGCAATCTTCGGCATGTGCAGTTTGAGCGGAAAGCGCGGGAAGAAGTACTCGACCAGGTTGACCGCGCCCAGCCCAATGAGCAGCCACGAGCCGATGCGCGCCACGAAGTGCGGTTCGTCCGAGAAGCGCACGGCCCGCAACAGCCCCAGCCCGATGGCGAAGTACACCAGGAAAATCATTCCGATGTACACAAAGCCCAGTTGCAGAATGCGCCCGCGCGACTTGCGCAATGTGAATAGAAATGCCAGCAAGAGCAGGATGACGGCGAACGCGCACGGGTTAACCGAATCCAGCAGGCCGGTGACGACGACGACCGGCAGCAGCGCGCCTAAGTTCGCCAACCCAACCGGCAGCGCCCCACCCGCCCGCAGCGCCTGCGACAGCGCATCTTCAATTGGGGTATCGATCGGAAAGGTTTGCACTTCGCCGGCCCAGGCCCACAGGCGATACTCAGTCGGCGTGCGGTGCATCTCCGGCTGCCACAACACCAGCCGCGCCGGAAGGTCGGGCGCGCTGAGCACGACGTCGATCAGGTCCGGAGGCACGTGGCCCAGGATGACGAGCGTGCCCTGTTCCGTGGGCACGAACGCGTACAGCGAGTCGGCGATCGAGCGTGGGAGTTCAACCGCATCGGCCGTTTCGAGCAGGAAAGCGCGCTCGGCGGGGATGGTGTAATCGTGAAACTGTGAATCTGCCGCCAGCCCGTGCGCCTGCAGCGCGGGGAGGAGCACGTCTTCTGCATAGGGCCAGCAGTCCGCGCAACCGTAGCTGAAGAAGACCTGCGTCGTTTCGGGTGTCCCGGCCTCCTGTGCTCCAACAGGGCGGGCGAAGAGCAGCAGGGCCGCAGCCGCCGGTAACAGAATTGGCAGATACCGTCTTGTTGTCGTCATGGAAGAATTTCGCGCCTGCGCATCGGAAGGTATCGCCGTCAGCATAACCGACCGGGGGCGCGCTCGCCTAGCGCCAAATAGCCCATCACAGAGGAAATGTGACATTTGTCACTATTGGATTGGCAGCGGGAGATTGCGGGTCAAGCCGCGTCTTATCTAGCCCGCCGGCAGGCGGAATGCAACATCCACCTGCCTCGTTCGATCCACCACAATCTGGCCTGTGCCATCCTGGTACAACTCCAGGTAGGGGAGCGGACGCGTCGCCGGGCCGGTGATCACCTGGCCCTCGCGCGTGAAGCGACTGCCATGGCACGGGCACGCGAATTCACCGTTCGGTTGCGGCCGAACCAGGCAACCCAGGTGCGTGCACACATTGTCGAGCGCGAAGTAGCCCTCGGCGTCCACTTGCAGGAAAATGCGCGCGCGCTCGACGGCGGCGGGCAACGGCGGTAGGCGGTTGGGAGCGCCCAGCGCGATCACCGTCGGGTCGGGGGCCGGCGGCTGAAAGCTGAGAAAGCGCGCCATCTGTCGCGCGACGACCGACGTGGGCAGCAACCAGGCCCAGCCCAGCCAATTCAGGAATCTACGCCGCGAAAGCCTGCGCACACCTACCCCATCCCGCTCATGCCTTTCATCGCGCCGCCCATCTGGCCGCACAACTGGGCCTTGTCTGTCGGGCGTAGCTGGTCGATGAGCAGTGGGCCGCTCAATTTCGGATTCATGTCGCGCGTCATACGGCATTGAAAGACGATGTCGTCGCCCGCCCCGAAGCGGTATTCCTTCCCGCCGACGGCAAGCGTACCCTCACGCGTCGCGCGGTACACCGTCGGGAATGGGCTGGTGAACCAGTACGTACCCTTGTCGGCGACCGCACCCTCCCGCAAAAGACGGCGGATTTCACGTTTGTACTCCAACTCCTCCGGCTGCCACGGCCCCGCGCGCATGACTTCAAAGCGGATATCGTGTTCCAGTTTGGACAGGCGTCCCTGCTGCACGTAAGTTTCACGCGCATCGGGGTCGGTGAACGCCCAGACATCGTCCGGTTCCGGGTCCGGACTGTCTGCCGTAGTGTCGGTCCGCGAAATGTATTGCGGTGTGCCAAACAGCGCTTTGAGAATGTTCATGTGGTCTCCTATAGAGGCCCCGGAGGTCTCGGAGACCTCCGGGTCTAATCTTCAACCCATGCGCCCCTGCATGGCGTTGGCCATTTCGCCGCACAGGCGTTGCACGCGCGCGTCTTTGAAATCGGCGATCAGCACGGGTAGGTCCAGGTCGAACCGATCGCGCGTCATGGGACAGGCCCAGACGATCTCTTCTCCCTTGCGGAATGGGAAGCGCTGCCCGCCGAGGCGGAGCTCGCCATCCACGTGGGCGCGGTACACCGGTGGGTGCGGGCTGGCAGCCCAGAATGAGGCCAGCCGCCGCACAGCGCCCGCAGCCTCCAGGCGGGCGATCTCGCGCAGATAGGCGCGATCCAGTTCCGTCCAATCGCCGCCGCGCATGACTTCAAAACGAATATCGTGCTCCAGCTTGTCGAGCCTACCGTCGAACTCATATCGAGCGCGCGCCACCGGATCCGTCAACAGCCAGGGGTCCTCCAGTTGGGTGGCCGCCGGCAT
>JBHHUI010000274.1:0-4901 GCA_046753805.1 Anaerolineales bacterium | reverse complement strand
CTCCATGTCTACTCTGTAAAAACCCAACGCGCGCGGGATGCGATCTGGTTCGCCGCCTTCCAGGGTCAGCAGCAATCGCTCCCGCGAGTCCATCAGGCGGGAGCCGTGTCTGCGGCCGCAATCATCGAAGCGTCTGTCCCCGGGACGGAATCTTGCTCATAGCGCGCTCGGTCAATGCGGTGATCGTGAGCGATGGATTGACGCCCGGATTGGCCGAGATCATCGAGCCGTCGCATACATACATGTTCTCGTAGCCGAACACGTGATTGTCCGCGTCGATCACGCCCTCGTCGCGATCCGCGCCCATGACCGCGCCGCCCAGGATATGCGCCGTGGTCGGAATTCCGAACAGCGTTTCGGTCAGCATCACCATCGGCTTGCCCGCAACGATTTGCGCATAGCGCTCGGCAAGGGCTTTCGCCTCGGGGATAAATGCGGTCGGCGCCCGACCGTGTTCGAGTGTGGAACGCATCCCCACAGGCCCCAGCACGAAGCGCAGCGTGCTGTCGAGCGTCTGCATAAAAAGCAAGATCTGGGTGTGCTTTGACCAGTCCGGCACGAAATACACTTTGAGATTGGCGAGTGGATGCCGGGCGAGGTCGAGCGCGATCTTCGCCAGCCGCGTGAGCAGATTGCGGCCATGCACCATCGGCGACATCAGCAGCCGCCAGAAGCCCGAACCGGCGGAATAGCGTACGGGTTCAAGATGACTGTGCTCGTCGGTGTTCAGGATGGACCCGATGGCGATACCGTCGGAAAACGTGGCATCGCGCTCCACGGCGGTTACGCCGATCAGGCTCTCGGAATTCGTGCGGATGCGTGCTCCGACCTGGGCGGACAGGTTGGGGAGCGATGACGCTCGGAGCCGCAACAGAAGCTGCACGGTGCCGAGCACACCCCCGGCAAACACGACGCCGCGGCAGGTGGCTTCCCCGCGCGATTTGAGAATGGATGTGGATATCTTCCAGCGCACGGTATAGCCTTGTGAGCCATCGGGCGCGGCCAGCGGAGCGACATCGTACACCTCGGCCTCCGCCCTGATCTCCGCGCCGTGTTGCTGCGCCAGATACAAGTAGTTCTTGTCGAGGCTGTTCTTGGCGTTGTGACGACAGCCCAACATGCAGCCGCCGCAGAAGGTGCATCCCGCGCGCGCAGGCCCCTGGCCGCCGAAATACGGGTCGGCGACCTCCACCCCCGGTTCTCCGAAAAAGACTGACACTTGGGTTGGCTCAAAGCTGCCGCGCCCATCGATCTCCTCCGCAAGCTTCTGCAGCGCCCGGTCCCCGACCTCCAGCCGAGGACTGGAGGCCACACCCAGCATGCGGGCAGCTGTCGCGTAGAATGGAGCCAACTCCGATTCCCAGTCCGCCAGATGTGCCCACGAGTCGGCGCGGAAGAACTCGGCCTTGGGCGCCGGCAACGTATTGGCATATACGAGCGACCCGCCGCCGACGCCGACGCCGGACAGGACGGTGATGTGGCGAAAGAACGTCAGCTTGAAGAGGCCGAACCAGCGCAGCGCCGGCTGCCAGAGCCAGCGGCGCAGGTCCCAATTGGTGGCGGGGAAATCATCGCCGGTAAGCCATTTGCCCTTCTCAACCACCAGGACGCGGTAGCCCTTTTCGGCGAGGCGCAGCGCGGAAACGGAGCCGCCGAAGCCGCTACCGATAACGACGAAATCGTAATCCGTTTGGGGCACAGACTCCATGTGGAGGGGATGCGAAGAGGACGGCGAGTGGCCCGGGCCGGTTCCACCGGGCATCGCTGATTGGAAGCGCAGTCCGAATCAGTTTGCCGTCTGGGCGAGTTCGCGCGCGAGTTCCGCAGCGGTCACGGCGTTGGAGGCATAACCGTCAGCGCCGACATGGTCGGCAAACGCCTGCGTAACCGGCGCGCCGCCGATCAGAATCTTCACCTGGTGTCGCAGGCCGGCCGCGTCGATGGTCTTGATGGTGCGCTCCATCGTCATCATCGTCGTCGTGAGCAGCGCCGACAAACCAACCACATGCGGTTGGAAATCTTGGATTGCCTCCACAAAGACTTCCGGATCGACGTCTTTGCCCAGGTCGCGCACTTCGAAGCCAGCGCCAGCGCACATCATGCCCACCAGGTTCTTGCCAATATCGTGCAGGTCGCCTTTGACCGTTCCAATCAAGACGCGCGACTGATGAGCGCTGCCGCCATCGGCCAACAGCGGTTCGAGCATATCCATGGAAGCTTGCATGGAACGCGCCGACCGCAGCACCTCGGGCACGAACATACGACCGGCTTTGAATTCCACCCCGACGTAATCCATGCCGGCGATCAGCCCGTCGTCGAGAACGGTCTGGGGCGCAATCCCGGCCGCTAGCGCTTGCTGGGTGAGTTCCGCCATGTCGGCATAATCGCCGGCGATCACCGTATCCGAGATCACTGTGAGAATGTTGTTCATCGTGACAAGTCCTCCCGGCCTGTTGCGGAATACTCGAATAATCGGCCCTTGAACAAACCGGCGCTGGAGATTGGGCGCGCGCCCCGACGCTTCGTATTGTCAGAGTATAGCCTCAATCCACCCAGTACCGATAGTCATGCGATGGCTGTGACGTTAGTCCACGTAACGATTCGCGCCGCAGCCCGAAGCAGGCTGTGCGCGATGACACTTCTCCCCGTCTCCCGTGACATCTGGCACTAACATCCATAAACACATCCGTTTAAGATAGCCAATGGCCGAATTCTGTCGGCCTGTTATGGATTGGTGCTTGGGAGGTGGCATTGTCAACAAACGGCATCCCACAGGCGACGACAAAAGCGCACTTGCCAGGCCCCGACGGTATCCCCACCGGCGCAGCGCTGGTCATAGGCGGCGGAATCGCCGGGATGCAGGCCAGCCTCGATCTTGCACAACAGGGCTTCAAGGTTTACCTGGCCGAAGTCAAATCCGCCATCGGCGGACACATGGCGCAGTTGGACAAGACGTTTCCAACGAACGATTGCGCCATGTGCACGATATCCCCGAAACTGGTCGACGTTGGGCGCCATCTCAACATCGAAATCCTCACCAACACAGAAGTCCTCGCGGTCGAGGGGGAAGCCGGTCACTTTACCGCGCGCCTGCGGCGCAATCCCCGCTATATTGACGCGGCCAAATGCACGGCCTGCGGCGAATGCGCCGCCGTCTGCCCGATTGATATTCCCAGTAAATTCGATGCTGGGATGGCGCAGCAGCGTGCAGCTTTCAAACTCTACCCGCAGGCGGTGCCCAATGCCTACGCCATCGACAAGCGCGGCGTCGCACCGTGCCGGGATGCCTGTCCGGCCGGGCAGCGCGCCCAGGGATACATCGCGCTCATCCAGGCCGGGCGCTACGCGGACGCCATGCGCACCATCAAGGAAGACAACCCGTTCCCGGGCATTTGTGGGCGCATTTGTAACCACCGCTGCGAGCTTGCCTGCAACCGCAATCTGGTCGACGAGCCGCTCAATATTCACCTGTTGAAGCGCTTTGTCGCCGATTGGGCCTACGCCCGTCCGCGCGAACCGGTAGAACCCGTGCCACAAACCCGCTCGCAGCGCGTCGGCATCATCGGGGCGGGGCCGTGCGGACTGACGGCCGCCCAGGACCTTGTCCGGCAGGGCTATGGTGTGACGGTGTTCGAGGCGCTGCCCGTGGCGGGCGGCATGCTGCGCGTGGGCGTGCCGGAATACCGGCTGCCCTCCGCCATCGTGGACCGCGAGGTGCAGGACATCGTGGACCTGGGGGTGGACCTGCGCCTCAACACGCGCGTCACCGACCTTAATTCGCTCTTCGACGTGGAGGGCTGCGATGCGGTATTGGTAGCCGCCGGCGCGCACGAGGGCAAGAAGCTGCCCATCCCCGGCGCTGACCTGCCCGAGGTGCTGGTCAACACCGAATTCCTGCGGGATGTTCGTTTGGCGGTCTCTCCAGAGATCAAGGGCCGACAGGTGCTGGTCCTCGGCGGCGGAAACGTGGCCATCGACTGCGCCCGCACCGCCGTGCGGTTGGGCGCGGCCTCGGTGAGCATGGCGTGTCTTGAAACCAGAGATGCGCTGCCGGCTCATCAATGGGAAGTGGAAGCCGCCGAAGAAGAAGGGGTCGTGCTTTACCCGGCGCGGTCTTTCACGCGCATCGAATCGGACGCGGCTGGTCATGTGAGCGGCGTGGAGTGCGTGAATGTGACCTTCATGGAATTCGACGCCGAGGGTCGGCTCACGCTGGAAACTGAGCCCGGCTCGGAGCATGTGCTTCCGTGCGACGTGGTGATCTTTTCGATCGGTCAGCGCGCCGGCCTGGCCTTCATCCCGGATGACGCTGGCATCGCCATCACCCCCCAGCGCACCGTGGCGGTCAATCCGAATACGTACGCCACCGAGCGCCCCGGCGTTTTCGCCGCCGGCGACGCTACCACCGGAACCTCGTTCGTCATCGAGGCGGTCGCAGCCGGGCATCAGGCGGCAGCCGCGATTCACACTTACCTGTCGGGTGAAGCGCTGCAGCCGGCGCCGGACCTGCCTGTGGTGAAGATGACGCCGGCGGAGATCGAACGGCGCATGGCGCAGGGCGAATTTCAGCCGGCGGCGCGCGTGCCCACGCCTATGCTCCCGGTCGCGGAACGCCGGGACAGTTTTGCAGAAGTGGAGCTTTGCTACACCGAGGAACAGGCGCGGGCCGAGGCCGGTCGCTGCCTGAGTTGCGGGGTGTGTTCGGAGTGTCTCTGCTGCGTAGTTGTGTGCGGCGTCGATGCCATCGATCATAACCAGGTCGAGCGGATCGAGGAAATCGAAGTCGGCGCAGTCATCCTCGCTCCGGGATACCAGACATACAACGCCGAACACTCGGCGGAGTATGGGCTGGGGCGCTATCCCAATGTTGTAACCGCGCTGCAGTACGAGCGCATGCTTTC
>JBHHUI010000273.1:0-4903 GCA_046753805.1 Anaerolineales bacterium | reverse complement strand
CAGGATGTACTCGAAACGCGCGTCGGCAAGGTTTTCGCCGGCGTCTGCGATCGACGTTCCCTGAGCGATATATCCCGGTAGTTCCGGATGGCTCAAGACATATACGCGTTCGCCACCTGACAGGTGATCAATTTCCAGCTCGACCGCATAGCGCCGCTGGGTCAACTTTTGAGCCCTCTCCCGTAACGCAGAATTCATGGGTCGTCCTCTTGTGAACCCCTTAGCTCATTCAGTTGGTCAATGATTCTTAGGGCCGCCCGGCTATAAGCAGGCGCCAGTTCGTGGTGTCGCGGCAGTGTTGCTCTTAGCTGTGGGAAATCCGGATGCTTGGCAACATTGTGTTTCGCACCGTGTTTGATTATAAACCCGAATCCGGAATACAGCTTGATGAAGTCGCTATTGCCCCAGCCGGAATAGGTCTGGGGCATTTGGTCAAGTAGTTTCTGGGCCTTGCTAGTCACTCTACATTCTCGACTTCGGGAAGCTGGACCACGTCCAGGGGTAAAGACGCCTTTTCGTCGTCGTCCACCAGCACCGACACCTGATAGAGCCCCGGCTCGGGAAGCAGCAGGTTGCGCCAGCGCAGGACCTGCGCGATCTCTACATCGCGACCTCCGGAACCACGGGGAACTTCAATCTCCGTGCTCATATTGACGATTTCATTTGTGGCGTCTTCGTCAATTAGCTTGATGGTGACCATGCGCTTGGATCCGTATTCAGCCGGGCTCGCGAGCAGCTTGAACACAGTTCTATTCTCCAAACAGCGCCGATCTGTCCGCCTCGCTGCGGCGCTGGCGTTCTTCGTCCTCCAGGTAGCCCACGGCGGCGTACAGCTCGGGGCCGTACTCGCGGGTGCGGATCATAACGGGCAGCGGTTCGGCAGGTCCGCCCATTTCATGTTACGATTCGCCGGCAGCATCCGGTGCGAACCACCACGCGGTGAAGTCGCGCGCAATCGCGAGTGACCCGCGTGCACGTTCACGAGCCTCGGTGGCTGCTTCTTGATCGTAATGCTCCACCGGGACCCAAGGTTCTTCACCTTCGGCGTCCTCCATCACATAGCGACTGCGAGTGATATGGTCTTCCAACGCTTCCGCGTGATCGGCAAGCCGTGCTAATTGATCTGCCCAGGTGCCAACCGCCTCGCGTTCGATTACTTCCCGCAATGTGCCGGAAACGTAATGCGTGCGATCGAAGCGCCCGAAGCAGAGCAAGACGGCCTTCACGGCTTTTTCCGTCGCTAGTTGCGAGAAGAACACAGACCGGGAATAGATGCCGGCGCCAAGCAAGCTTGCTGCAGCCCGTAAATCATCGTCCGCGTCCGCCAGCCACCGTTCGGCACGCACGTCGTTCGGCGTCGGCGAAAGCGGCGTGCTCCGGCGATACTCGACGGGGAAGTGCCATCCGGTGGGCAATCGGCGAATCCCGCTCGCTTCGATTTCTTCCCGGGCCGAAGCAAGCGTGTCGCGCACTGCCTCGCCATGGAGCACGATGGCATCATATGCGATGTCCATGAGCAGGAAATCGTGGTTCGCAAGCCCGCGCTGCAGGCCCGTTGTATCTGTGACTATGATCTCCGCGCGCGGCATTGAAACTGCATTGCGCAGTTCGCGTACTCGCGCCCGCCACTCCAATCCGGGCTCGAAGGGGGTGTGCAGGACTACGAGCACATCTACATCCTGCCATTCTTCGTTACGGGCAAATGAGCCGAATAGCACGATGCCGGCAACGTCATCGCGCGCTGCCAGTATTCGATCGCGGATGGCGGTCTCAATATCGGCGCGGTCGAGAGAGTGGATTGCAAGCGTGGACATGTTTCAAGCGAATTGTATCAATTGCGATGAATCAGTCCCCAAACAGCGCCGACTTGTCCGCCTCGCTGCGACGCTGGCGTTCTTCGTCCTCTAAGTAGCCCACGGCGGCGTACAGCTCGGGGCCGTACTCGCGGGTGCGGATGACGACCGGCATGGGCACGGCGTGCCCCATGATGAGCGCCTGCTGTTGCGTGTCCAGCCGGGCCAGCACCTGGCGTAGCGCGCTCGCACCGCTCACCCCGGAGAAGACCGCGCGGATGTCAGCTTCGTTGTCCAGCAGACAGGTCACGCGCGTGCCAATCTGGCTCATCACTTCGTCGTCGATGCCGCTCGGGCGCTGGTCCACGATGAGCAGCGTGACGTTGTACTTGCGCAGCTCGCGTGCAATCGTACCGAAGATGGTGTGACCCGCGATCTCCGGGTCGAGGAACTTGTGCGCCTCTTCGATCACGATCATGAGCGGGTTCGGGTCCTCGCCGGACTTTCCGGCGGCCTTGTTCTTCGCGTCCACATAGCGGGCGTGAATACGACGGGTGAGGTAATTTGCCACGAAGATGTAGGCCGGCAGGCTGTCGCCGTAATTACCGAACTCCAGCACGACGCTTTTGCCGGCGTTGAGGGTGTGGAAAATATGGTCCACCACTTTCGTGCTGGAACGCTCGACGATAAAGTCCATTCGTCGAAAGAATTCCAGTTTACGCTGGATCGCGCCGAGCGTGCCCTTGAGAATGTTGCCGGTGTCCACAAGATTCTCCAACTCTGCCTGCTGGGCAGCGTCCGGCTCGAGCAGCTTCTGGAACCAGTTTCGGCCCAGCTTGCGCCGCAGGTAATACAGCGCGCCCTGCTGCACTTCCGACAGCGCCAGCACTCCCGACAGCATGTCCACATCCTCCGGCTCGATCTGGTCAAACGCAATCTGCACCGTGCCGTCGATCTTGCTGCCGCGATGGCGCGAGGTGCGCTCGTCGAGCGTGAAGACGCTGACGCGCGTCTCGAAGAGCTGCCGCAGGCCCTTGTAGCTGCGCCCGCGCTCGTCTTTCACCTCCCAGCCGTAGTCGTTGTGCATGTCGAAGACGAGGCAGGCGGCTTTGTTGGCCTGCACCACACCTGTCAGGATCGTGCGCGTGATGAACGACTTGCCCGTGCCGCTCTTGCCGAATACGCCGGATGAGCGCTCGATGAAGCGGTCCAGGTTCAGGTTGACTTTCACGCCCTCCATGTCGAGCGGGCTGCCCACATGAAAGTGGTCTGCGTCTTCGGCGCCGAATACCTGCGACACGTCTTCATCGGTCGCTTCGAGCACCGGCGAGAAGTGCGCCGGAATCGTCTTGACAGGCTTCGGCTCGGCATGCTCGCTTTCCAATACCAGCATCGGCGCGACCGTGGCGCGACCATAGGCGAGCGTGCTGCGGTAGACGTGCATAAGGAACGGGTCGGTCGCTTCCGGCGGCGACTTTTCAAGCGCCGGGTTGGCGCTGTCCAGCGCGATGTCGGTCACAATCGAAAAGAACTTGCGACCGGTCAACCCTTTGAGCACGACGTAGCGCCCGACCGCCAGGCCCTCGATCACGCCCCCGGGAACGTCGCCGGCGTCCAGCCGCACGGCCAGCCCCTGTGAGAGCGAGCCGCCCGTCACTGTGCCGATGCGGATGCGGCCGCCGGAAGATTTTCGTTCGTCGCGCGGGAAGAATTCGTCGAGTTCAGAGTCAGTCATCGTTTGTGTGGTCGAGAATAGAACGCAGGTTGCGCTGCTGGGTGCGGCTGCACGTAGAGCTGCCTGTTCAGATCAGCGCGGATGCGCGTCCCATTCCATTAGGTCAATCGCCGTAGCAGCGCATCGAGGCGCTGCAGGTCGTACGCCAACTGTCGCGCCAGTTCCCGCCCGGCCTGCTGCAGGTATACTACGCGGTCGTCGGGCGGGCGCAAGGCGGCCGCCCTTTGTAGCACTACGGCCAGCAATTCGTCCGCCGGCACGTCCTGTGCGTTCAGGATCAGGCGCATGAAGTCGAATGACTCAGTGAATGCCACGATCTCGGCGTCGCTGCATAGTTGCACGCGGTCGAGTGTGATGGGCGGCTGCGGCGGCAAGCCGTGGCGCAGCCCGGCGTCGTTCTCGTAGCCCACCGCCAGCACGCTGACTTCGATCGGCACCTGTCGGTTCTCGCGCTGGTCGAGGATGTAGGCCTCCGGCAGGTCGGGCGTGGCGATCATCTGTCGCACAAAGGTGTCGTCTTCGATCACGATGTCGTAGATCAGACCGATGACATGGGTTGCGCCGCGCTGCGCCGGCGCTTTCACGAACGTGGCGAAGATCGGCACCTCCGGCTCGGGGACCGAACAGCCGAAGGTGAACCCCGCCGTGGCGCTGCGGAGCATGCGCCCGATGGGAATGGCGTCGACTTCTTTGTTCATCCGAATCTCCGTTTGCTGCCGCCGGTCCAGGCCTTGCCCTGTGCTTTGATTGAAAGCTCTGGCGAGAGTCCGCGCTGCATCATGGCGCGCATGACCATGCGATCCAGTTCGCCGCGCTCGCGCAGTGCAACCACAGCCAGTTCGTGGGCGCGCATGAGCACGTACGGGAAGCCCTGTGTCACGCGCGATTGCTCGACGATCCCGGCGTGCGCCAGGTCGAGCAGCGTCGGGTCTTCGGCGATCCACTGGGGCACTTCTACACGCAGGATGACGGCCTCACGAGCCGGGGCTGCGTTCACATAGAAGAAGTAAATCTTGTGCCCACGTGGTTGGTAGTAGTCCGTGTTCGTGGGCGATGCGTTGACAAAAACCGCCGTGCGATGGCCGGGCGGCAGGTCTTCGAACAGGCGCCGGTCGGACAGCCGCTCGAACGGTTGCGCCACGCGCAGCGCATCGTCGTTGATCTCTTCTATGTCGAGCGCGGCCAGCCGGAGCAGGCGGATGACGCTGGCGGCGCGGGGGCGGTCCACCACACCGGCCACGGCCGCGCCGGACTCGCGCAGCCGGTCCAGTTCGTCGAGATACGGCGTCATCACGGACGCGATCTGTTTCCTGCCCGTCGCCTGCAAAGCGAAGTAGAGCAGCAATCCGTTGTCGAGCAGCGCCAGCGCCGGCGT
>JBHHUI010000272.1:0-4912 GCA_046753805.1 Anaerolineales bacterium | reverse complement strand
TTAGAACATCGCCTCCATTGTCAGCGCCGGATGACCTTTCTCTTCCAGGAATGGCAACAGAACTTCCACATCGGTGCAAATGGTTTCGTCCGCAATCTTGCTGATCAGATCGGGGTCGCCTTCGCGTTCGGCAACGGTCTGCAATTGCTGCGCCATCTGTTGCTTCAGGATCGAAGACATCCAGACGACACGCTTGAAACCGCCGTCGGCCGAGATGAACTTGGGGCTGATGATGTAAAACTTGCCGTGGCCCATGATCCCCGGCGTCTGCAAACCGCCGCCCGCCATACCGGCCAGCGTAGAGAACGTCATGCCGGCCGGCGTCATGCTGGTGTCTTCGCGGCTGACGATCATGACGCCGTTGGCCTCCGGGATCACCATGGCAATGCACTCAAAGCAACCGCATGCCGTCATGGGATTTTCCATGATCGAATACATGGTCACTTCCTGCACTTCCTGGTGCGAGGCGTTGACGACGAACTCATTCGTGCCCTGCCAATAGCCCTTCTCCGGGTCGAGCAGCGCGCCTTTCTTGATGGGCTGGTTCGGCCCGGTGGGGTTGATCCTGTACGAAGCCTTGCAGTCCAGCCAGTTGTAGGCTCCACACAGGCCCAGGCGCTCCGGCGACACAATGCACACGTGGTTGGGCGCAAACGATTGACAGAGCGTGCAGGAATAAAACTCCTCCACGCTTTCGTCGGTCATGTCTGCCAGGCGCACATTGCGCTCACCATAGGCCTGGCGGGCTTTTGCCAGCCACTCCTCCTGCAGCGCCGGGTCCGTAAAGACCTTTACCTGCACTTTGTCCACGATGGCTCCAAAGTCTTCATGGAAGCGCGCGTGCAGAATGTCGCCGAGATGTTGCAGCGCGAAGCCCTTGTCGGCCGCGGACTGGCTGATGCGGATCCAGGTTATGTCCCGCTGCCCGATGTGCTGAATGCCCGAAGCGCCGTTGATGAAATGGTGAATCTGGCGCTCGAGCACCGGCTCGAAGTCGGCTTGCATGTGGCGTCCGGCCACTTCGACCAGAATGCCGAGGTCCATCGCGCCCCGTGGATCAACCGCGCTGAAGTCGGGGCCGACAATTTCGATCTTGCCGTCCTGCACAGCGTCGAAATCGGTCATGCGCAGGTACTCGAAACAGGTCGCGCGCTTGCCGCCAAACTCGACGCGCATGTCGGCCTTCCGCACCACTTCACCTTCGAAGGCCGAGCCGTAAGGCACCGGCACGGGCACCTCCGATACCTTGACTTTGACCCCGCGCACTTCAATACATTTCTGAACCAGCTTCTCGGCGCGCTCCAGATCGTCCGCGCCCTCGATTTCATTGAACGGTAGCGAGACGACATGCTCGTAAGTGGTGACGCCTGTGGGAAGTATCTCCGGGATGAGGGTGTCTGCGATGACGGGAAATCCGAAATTGATCGCGCCGGCGGCTGTGGCATATTTCAGATCGTCCACCTCGCCCAGCGCCAGCACGAAAGCAAAAACGCGATCCTTGTTGTACAGGAGGATGTCGCGCGCCTGGCCGCCCTTCAAGCCCCCAAAAGTGAGCGCCGAACGGGTGGCAAAGCCCAGGGCGTAGATGGCGCTGACGGTGTCAGTGCCAAAGGGCACGGTGTACGTGTCGTAGCCCAGTTCGACGCCTTCCTCCATCAACTGGTGGATGATGCTGCGCCCGTTCACGTTTCCGGAGAGAAAAGTGAGGATGTTGCGGCGCTGCAGCTCGCGCACGATTTTGACCGCGACTTCGTTGGATTTGGCGCAGCCCACAATCGCGGCAAAGCCCGGCATGCGTCCATCTACCAATTGGATGCCCCACGAGCGCAGCTGGATGTCATCGATCGGGCCGTTCAGGTGTCCGTCGCCGTTGGCGCTGAATTCCGGGTTGGTGAACGACGTACCACCTGCGAGTTGAAAGCCGGGTAACCGTTCGGGCTGCTCGTTGTACACGAAGCGCAGCGCTTCGATGCCCTCCTCGGCGAAGAGCGTTGCCATGCCGGCGTCGAGCGTCTCGCCCAAATAGGGCGTCCAACGCCGTTCGGGGGGGACGGAATGCAGCAGCGATCGAGCGTGGTCCAGGACGGGCTGCAGATCACCCAGTTTTTCGATTTCCTGTCCGGTCATGCCGAGGATGAGCGGCAGATGATAGGCCGTGTTGGGAAACTCGACCGGCGTCTCCGGTCCTTGCTCGCTCAGGGCTTGAGCGAGCAAAGTCTCAAATTCGTTTACGATGTTGTTCGCGCCACGGATGGCGCGCGTGGCAATGTAGCGACTCACAGCATCCCTCCATAGATTGCTTCGGCCTTTTCGGCGACGGGCAACGATAGCAACTGCTGCACACGCCAATCTCCGCTCTGCCCAAAGCGACTGGGGTCATACTCGGGCAAACCCAACGCGGCGCGTTTCTTGTCGATGTGCGCCAGCGTTTCTCGCAGCATTTCTTCGTCTTCCTGTACGAACAACATGCGCCCACCGAGTTCCTTCTCCCAGACTTCGTTCATCACACGGGTGACTTCGGAGCTGAATTCCACCGGCGATTCAAGCCCGAAAATGACACACACGCCGGAGGCGGCCGCGTACGCGCCGATGGCGAGCGCTTTTTCGCTCATCCACTCCGGCGCCAGGCCGACGGCCGGAATATCCGAGATGTCGTCGCCCAGGCCGCCTTCCTCCGCCATCTGCGTCAGCACGGTGAGAATGCGCGTGTTGTCCACGCATGAGCCCATGTGCAAAACAGGCGGCATGCCAGTCGCTTCGCACACCTCGCGCAGCCCGGGGCCGGCGTGCTCCAATGCGGCCTCGCCGGTAAGGAAGCCCATCTTACCGGCAGCCAGCGCGCCGCAGCCGGTCTGCACCACCAGCACGTCATGCTTGAGCAACTCGGTCACAAGGAAGTCGTGCGAACGGTCTTGTTGCACGCGCGGGTTGTTACAGCCCACGTCAGCCGCAACACCGCGAATACGCCCGGCCATGATGGCATCATTGAGGGGGCGGAACGAGCCGCGATACCGGCCACCCAGCATGTAGTTGATGTATTCATGTGAGAAACCGGGGACCAGGTCTTCGGCCTCATCCGGGATCAGGATTTCGCCTCGATTGGGAAAATTGTCGATGGCGACTTTGAGAATCTCGCGGGCGATGTCCAGCGCGCGGTGCTCTTCAAATTCGATGTGCATCCCGCCGGTGATCATCACTTTGGGCGAGGTGGTGATGAACTTGGTATGGAATTTGCCCGCCAGGTTCGGCAGCGCTTGCATGATGCACTGCACATCCACCACCATCGCTTCCACCGCGCCGGTGACGAGCGCCAACTCCTGGTTAAGGAAGTTGCCCGCCGAGGGCACGCCCTGGCGCAGCAGGATTTCGTTGGAGGTGCAGCAGATGCCCGATAGATTGATACCCTTGGCTCCCTTGCTCCGCGCGTACTCGATAAGTTCGGGGTCGCCGGCGGCGGCCACGATCATCTCCGAGAGCGTCGGCTCATGACCATGAAGGACGACGTTCACTTCGTCCTCTTTGAGCACGCCCAGATTGACTTGCCCCACCTTGGGCGCCGGCGTGCCAAACAGCACGTCCGAGAGGTCGGTGGCGATCATCGAGCCGCCCCAGCCATCGGAGAGCGCACAACGCAGCGCGCCCTTGAGGATGTGCTCCGGGTGCTGGTCGTCGCCCATGTGGGTGCGGTGGAGCACGTCCACCACTTCGCGGTCGATGCCGCGCGGCACGATGCCGTAGCGCTGCCAGGCTTCCTGGCGTTTCCGGGGCGCCCGCTTCACAAAGGCCAACGCGCCCTTCTGCTGCCCGAACTCGGCGATAGCATTGAGCGCGACTTCCTTGGCCAGCTCTGCAGTGGATTGGCCGTTCACCGCGATGCCGAAATAGCGCGCGACTTTGCGCAGCTTTCCTTCGTCCCGGATCTGGTAGCCCTGCGCCTCGCCTTCTGCAGCGGCCAGCAGCGTGAAGGCCACGTCACGGCCATGGTCCGAGTGAGACGCCGAGCCGGCCGCAATGGCGCGCGCCAGGTTGCGGGCGGCAATCGTGTCCGCCGTGGCGCCGCAGACTCCCACTTGCCCATCCTTGGTGATGCGGCATGGGCCCATAAAGCAGTTCTTGCAGCACAGACCCGACGAACCGAAACCAATGGGACAAGCAGCCATCACATCCGCGCGGGAGAATGCGGTCTCCAGGCCTAATTCGTCCGCGCGGATGAGTAGCTGTTGCGATGCACTATCGACAGATCGCTCTGCTGCAGTTCGTAACTTTTTCGCCATAGTCCTTTCCTCCGATTCGACTCATGAAATCCGATCTGCCGCCTCACTGAAAGGGGTGATGATCGCGGCCGTCCTGTCCAGCCGGCAGCCCGACCATCTGCGACGCGTGCAGCAGCCGACGCACCTGATCGCGTAGCCCTTCGTAGCGACTGGCGACGACCGCTGCCATTCTGTCCAGTAGGCAACTGCCCAGTTCCGGCTCGGTCGTGATAACGCGCCGGATGTCCATGCTGCGGATGACAGCTGCCTGTCCGTCTTCGAGACCGATGGCGGACGAGGTGTAGTACGGGCGCGCGAGCGCAGCCGACCAGCCAAAAACCCCACCGGCGACGATGGTCGCCACGTCGAGGCATTCGCCATCCTCTGGATAAAACTGGATGACGACCCTTCCCGATAAGAGTACGTACAGGGCTGTCGCCGGCTCCCCCTGTGCAAAGATGATTTCATTGCCGCCGATGGTGACGCGGTGAAATAACGCCGCCAGCGCATGGAGTTGTTCCGGCGTCAGGCCTTCAAATAGCGGCGAGTTAGCTAATTCGGCAGCGTCCATCAAATTTGACCCACCAGGGCTTTGGGCCTTTCTCTCTACTCTCCTTACAAACAGCAGTTACGCAGTTCGCTGGTCGAGCCTCGCGCTG
>JBHHUI010000271.1:0-4925 GCA_046753805.1 Anaerolineales bacterium | reverse complement strand
GCTCCGATTTCAATTGACTGCTCCACGACATCAGGTACTTGTTCCGACCGGCGAAAAACGTTGACCAGATCGACGGCATCGGGTATCGCTCCCAATTCGGGATAGGCTGGTTCGCCCAACGCCGCATGGATGTATGGGTTGACAGGGATGATACGGTAGCCGACGCGATGCATGTAGGCCGGGATGCGATAACCCGCCCGGGTCTCCCGGTGCGAAAAGCCCACGACGGCGATTGTGCGCGTTTCTTCAAGAATGCGACGCTTGTCCGCATCCGTCGCGTGATACGTGTCCACGAATGTCATTCAGCGGTTTCTCCATCTCCATACAATCGAATATGGTTTGCGCGCATGCAAGTGTTCATAATCACATCAAGCCCGGCCTCCCGCGCCTTGAGAGCTGCTTCTACATTGGCGATGCCAAGCTGCATCCAAACGACCTTTGCCCCGATTGCGATGGCGTCGTCCACAATGGGAGGAACGGCGTCGCTTGGGCGAAATATCTCGACCACGTCCACCGGACCGGGAACGGATTTCAGGTTTGGATACGCCCTCTGTCCCAACACTTCAGTGTATTTGGGATTGACCGGAATGATGTTGTATCCGTGCGCCTGCAGGTAGGCTGGCACCAGGTGCGCTGCTTTATCCGGATCGTTTGAAATGCCCACGACGGCCACCGTCCGGCTGGCTTCGAGGATGCGTCGCAAGTCGTCGTCGGTGTAATCTTTTATGACGCCAAGCAAAGGCGGCAGCGGTCGAGCGTCTTCAATATTGACAGGCAGCATCACACGGAAGCACGTCAGGCCGGGACGGCTTGCAAGTTTAATGTCACCCCGGTGTTTGTCTACGACGATGCTATACGAAATGTCGAGGCCCAGCCCGGTACCCTTCCCCGGCGGCTTCGTTGTGAAGAATGTGTCGAACACTTTCGACTGGATTTCAGGCGCAATGCCGGGGCCGTTGTCCTCAACGTCCACGACCACCCAGTCCCCGTCGCTGCGGGTGCGAATTGTGATTTCGCCCTGGCCCTCCAACGCATCAACGGCATTGTCAATCAGGTTCGTCCACACCTGGTTCAGTTCGCTGCCGTATGCGTAGATCCGTGGTAGTTCGGCATCGTATTCGCGTCTCACGCTGATCCCGTCTTTGAGTTTGCTGCGCAGGATTACGAGCGTATTGTCGATACCTTCGTGGATGTCCACTTCCTGCACGGGGGCCTGATCGAGATAAGAATACGTCTTGAGCGCCTTGACAATATCCGAAATGCGCGCCGCGCCCTGCCCGATCTCGGCCGCCAGGTTGTGCATCTGAAAGATTGCGCTCAGCCACTCCACGACGGCCGCCAGCTGCCCGACGGCGAAGTTTCCAGCCAGCTCTTCGAGCGCGGCCACGTCGAGGTCCAGGTTTACCAGGTGCGGCGCGATCTCCCAGGCGTCATCCACGGCATGGTCGTCCAGCCAATCTTCCAACTCCGTCTCGCGATCGCTGCGGGCAAGCGCGTCCATTTCCGACGGCTTTGTGGCTCTCTCGCGAGCCCGGGCTGCCAATCGCTCCAGCACGGCGTCCTGCGCGTCGTCGAGACTGAGCTTGCGCAGCGCAGCCTGCGTCCGTCCAAACTCCGTCACGGCATCCTGCAGCACGCCCGCGCCGCGTTTCACTGCCGCTGCGGGGTTGTTGAGTTCGTGCGCCACGCCGGCCGAAAGGGTGCCCAATTGCGCCATCTTCTCGCTCTGCCGCAGCATGGAATTGGTGGAGCGGAACCGGCCCAGTACGGTGTGCAACAGTGCGCGCGCTGCAGACGGGCTCGCGTTCAACAGCTCGTCGAGTTGTTCCTTATGGATCGCAAGCAACCGGACGGCGCTCCGCGCGCGCACGCTGGCGGTGCGGGGCGTGTCCTCCAACAGCGACATCTCGCCGATCACTTCGCCGCTTTCACGCACTGCCAGAAGCACTTCGCGCCCGCTGGAGTGCTTGATGATTTCGACTTCGCCGTCTTCGATCACGTAGGCCCGATCGCCCGGGCTGCCCTCGGCGAACAATTCTTCGCCCGGCCGCAGCGCGACTTCCTCGACCATCTCGCACAGCCGCTCGATATCATCGTCCAGCATGTCGGCGAAGAGTTCGACTTTCTGTAAAAACTCTTTCATGGAAAGTTGCATACAGTTGGGAGTTCTGGGATTGGAGATTCGAGGGGGCCTACGTGCAATCCCCAAACTCTCATTACACCGTCTTTAAATATTGGTGCACCAATTGCACGCAGATCGAACCCTGCCCCACCGCCGACGCCACGCGTTTGACCGAGCCGTGACGCACGTCGCCGGCTGCGAAGATGCCCGGCACGCTAGTTTCCATCAGAAATGGGTCGCGCCGCAATTTCCAGCCTTTGGGCCGTTCGCCGTTCTTCATCAGGTCTGGCCCGGTGAGAATAAACCCCGGCCGGTCGCGGGCGACCACATTCGAAACCATATCGGAATGCGCCTTTGCGCCGATAAATACAAACAACGCCGCCGCCGGGACGCGGGTCGATTCGCCGGAATCGTTGTGCACAATCGTCAACTCCTGCAGCCGGTCATCGCCGTGTGCAGCCTCCACCTCGGCGCGCGTGAACACTTCGATATTCGGCGTCGCCTCGATCTGGTCGATCAGGTATTGCGACATACTCTTTGCAAGAGACGTGCCTCGAATGAGCATGGTTACGCGGCTGGCGTAGCGCGAGAAGAACATGGCGCCCTGCCCGGCTGAGTTGGCGCCCCCGACGACGAATACATGTTGGTCTTTGTAGTTGGCCGCTTCCGTAAGCGCCGCGCCGTAATAGATGCCCGCCCCGGTCAACTCTTTTACCCCCGGCTTGTCAAGCTCTCGTATAGAGACGCCCGTCGCCACCAGTAGGGCCTGGCAACCGATCTCGCTGCCGTCGCGCATTTCGACGATCCGATACGGGTCTTCGACGCGCACGGCGACGACTTCCTGCGCTGTCAGAATTTCCGCCCCGAGCCGGGTCGCCTGAATCGTAGCCCGGTGGGCCAGATCGGCGCCGCTCAGACCCTTCGGGAACCCAAGGTAGTTTTCAATGCGCGAACTGGTCCCGGCCTGCCCCCCGGTGGCTTCCTTTTCGATCAGCAGCGTGCCCAGGCCCTCGGAGGCGCCATATACCGCAGCCGCCAATCCGGCCGGCCCGCCGCCGACGATGATGAACTGATAGAACGGGTTACGGGCTTCTGTCTGCAGCCCGGCCTTATCGGCCAGGCTGCGAAGGGCCGGGTTCACAAGCACTTCGCCGTCGGGAAAGAAAACGACCGGCAGCCCGTGCTCACCATTGGTGGCGCCCTCCACCAGGGTCCGCGCCTCTTCGCTCTGCTCGATATCGAGCCACTGGTACGGAATGCGGTTGCGCGAGAGGAAGTCCTTCACATTGTGGCTTGTGGCCGACCACAGCGTACCTGCGACCCGGATGCCATCGTACGGTACCGGTACGGTGCGGGCCCATTCGTCAAGCAGGTCGTCAAGTACGGGGTACAGGTTTTGCTCTGGGGGGTCCCACGGCTTCATCAAGTAGTGGTCCAGGCCGATGCTATTGATACTGTCGATCGCGGCCTGTGTGTCGGCGTAGGCTGTCAGCAGGACTTTGCGAGCCTCGGGATAGATTCTCATAGCCGCGGCCAGAAACTCGGTCCCTTCCATCTGCGGCATGCGCTGATCGGCAAGGAACAGCGCTACGGCGTCGTTGCGCTGTTTGAGCTTGTTCAGCGTTTCCAGCGCTTCCGAACCCGAACCGGCTTTGATAATACGATAGTCGCTCCGGTAGTGCTGCCGCAGATCGCGGTTGATCGCGTTCAGCACCTGGACTTCGTCGTCAACACTCAAAATGACTGGTTTGGGCATTGGTTACCAGACCTCCACGTCAGGATTAAGAACGCGCCGCGCGGCGCTGGCGCGTGCGAGCGCCGATTGTATCTCGGGATACTGAAGTACAACTACGTAAAGCTGAACACACCGGGACACCGGGCGAGCCGGGACGAAACCACGATTTCCATCGCCAAGATGGAGCGCTGTTATCAACCTGTGATCATCCCAGCGCTTGCACACCCGGGCGCGCCAGAAATGTAGCACGGAACTCTTCTGGCGTGTGTTCGGCTATGGCGGCCACAATCTCGCGGGCCTGTGTACGCAGTTTTCGAGCGGACTCAGCGTCGCTCTGCGCCGCTGCTGCTTCCGCCTGCGCGCTGCGGATTTGCCAGAGGTACCAGTGCGTGTTCATGTCCAGTGCAGCTTCATACGCGGCTGCTAACGTGTCGGCTGCGGCGTCCACAGCGCCGCTAGCCAATTGCGCCTGCGCCAGAATGACTTGCAAATGTGGATCATATACCCGTATCTCGAACTCATGCATCCAGGCAACCGCCCGCGGGACGTCCATGGCGACGCGGTCATAGTCCCGCGCCGACAGAGCGAGCAAAGCCTGTGTGATCAGTAAATACGGGCGCATGAAAAATTCCACCATAGCGGATTCGGACGAATTTATTTCGTCGACGAGCGCCTGTGCAGCCGTTGTATCGCCCAAGAGCACGTTAAGATACGCCGATATGACCAGGACCCAAGTCAAATATTGCGGGAACACTTCCCGCACATAGCGAGTCGTATCTTGCAACATTCGCAGTCCGCTTTGCGCCTGCCCCAACTCCCCGTAGACCAGCGCAAGACCTGGCTCCGCCCATGCGCGGGCGACGACAAATCCCGCCTGCTCGCCGTAGCGCACACAGGTCTGCATCATTTCGATGGCCTGGCTCGGATCGCCGTGCAACCAGTAAGCTTGCCCCACCGAGTAGCGACTGTAGGACATTCCCCACAAATTATCGATCGAGGCGCTGATCTCGTATGCTTCGTCCGATAATGCGATCACCTCGCCCAACTGTCCCGTCATTACTTTTATTA
>JBHHUI010000270.1:0-4927 GCA_046753805.1 Anaerolineales bacterium | reverse complement strand
GGAATCGATATGCCACCCGAGTCGGATCGGCCTCGGCCCAGTGTCTCAGTGCGTCAACGAGATCGGTGGGTGAATAAGTGACTGGTTCAACCGGCTGAATGGTATTCATACAGTACTGGAGAGCGACCACGACCGCCGCCCGCGTGGCCAGGTTGTGGCCGGGCAGCAAAGGATACAATCGAAGTCAAATTCCGTCCATGGGGATAAAGGTAAACCAAAATGCAGACATTATCCATCGAGCCGGTGCGCGACGACAAAGCCCTGCAAGAGTTCATCACACTCCCCTGGGACGTGTATAAGGATGACCCATTTTGGGTGCCGCCGCTACTTTCCGAGCGGAAGACATTCTACGATCGCGCACGCCATCCATTCCACAAACACGCCGACATAGAGTATTTCGTCGCACGCCGGGATGGCCGGGCTGTCGGCACTATAGCGGCCATCGTCAATCACAGGCACAACGAATTCCACAACGAGCGGTGTGCGTTCTTCGGCTCGTTTGAAGTGCTGCCCGACCCCGAGGCAGCCCGGGCGCTGCTCGACGCCGCGTGCGACTGGGCAAAGCAGCGCGGCATGGAAGTGCTGCGCGGCCCAGCCACTTTTTCGAGCAATGAAGAGTGGGGGCTACTCGTCGACGGGTTTGATTCTGCTCCCGTGATCCTGACGACGTACAATCCACGTTACTTCGTCGAATACATTGAGACGGCCGGCTTCCACAAAGCGATGGACCTGTATGCCTACGAGACGCCAAGCGAACGGTTGACCGCAGACGCGCTGCCCCCGAAGCTCATCCGCGCCGTCGAACTGATCAGAAAAAGATCGAATGTCGAGTTGCGCTCGCTGGATATGCGCCGATTTGATGAGGAGGCGCGACACGTCAAGCGTATCTACAATAGCGCCTGGGCGAAGAATTGGGGTTTTGTACCGCTCACAGATGAGGAATTTGACCGTTTGGCTTCCGATTTGAAGCAGGTGCTGGACCCCGACCTCACTTTGTTCGCGTCCATCAACGGCGAGACGGTCGGATTCTCCATCCCGTTGCCGGACGTGAGTCAGGCGTTGCGGCTTGCTTATCCGAACCCGCGCACGCCCGAATGGGTCACGCTGGCGAAACTTCTGTGGCACTGGAAAGTACGCCCGAAAGTCGACACGTTGCGCATGTTTGCCCTCGGCGTGTTGCCGGAATACCGCTATGCCGGCATCGACGCACTTTTCTATTACGAATCCGCACTTGTGGGGCTGGCGAAGGGCTACCGGCGCGCCGAATTCAGTTGGGCGCTCGAATCAAATACCATGATCAATCGCATGATGACCTTAATGGGTGGTGAAATCTACAAGACCTGGCGCATCTACGAGCGCCCATTGATTGATTGATGGAGGCCGCACTCGCACCATGGCGTCATAGACGAGGCGGCGCGGAATAGTGCGGTGCCTTGTAACCGGCTCGACTGGGTTCATCGGTTCCCACCTTTGCCGGGCTTTGATCGCGCAGGGCCATTCTGTCCGTGCGTTTCACCGCCCATCCTCGCGACTTACACTGCTCGATGGGCTTGACGTCGAGCGGGTGACAGGAGACCTTTTCGATCCGCCATCTCTGCACGCGGCAGCGGACGGCGTCGATTGGGTCTTCCATGCAGCCGCACACGTGGCGTACTGGCGCAATCCAGAGGCGCTGGTCGAGACATCGATTGTCGGCACGCGCAATGTGGTGGAGGCAGCCCGCGCCGCCGGCGTCACGCGATTCGTGCTTACCAGTTCACTCGCGGCCATGGGCATCCCCCGCGTCGGCGAGCTGCTGGATGAGAATTCACACTTTGCGCTGTCGGCGCATGAGTGGCCCTACGCCTATGCGAAGCGCGCGGCCGAGGGCGTGGTGACCGAGGCGGTCGCCGCCGGTCTGGATTGCGTTATTCTCAATCCGTCCGCAGTGCTTGGACCCGGCGACGTAAATATGATCAGCGGCTCATTGGTTGTGCACCCGGCGCGGCGCTGGGTGCCGGTGTCCGTACCCGGGGGCTTGAACATAGTGCACGTGCGCGACGTGGCGGCTGGTCACGTCGCAGCAGCGCGGCACGGCCGGACCGGCGAGCGGTACATCATCGGCGGAGAAAACATCTCACACACGCAGATACTCTCACAGGTAGCGCGACTGGCCGGCCACCGACCGCCGCTCTTCGAAATTCCGCCGGCGCTGGTATCAGCGCTGGTGTGGGCTCTGAAAGTGGTCAGCCGCTTCCGACGCCTCCCGTATGATAGCGGATTGCTGGACCTGAGTCGCCATTATTTCTATTGCAACAACCGCAAGGCGATCCGTGAACTACAGTTGCCGCCCCCGGTCCCGTTCGCTACCGCGCTCGCTGAAACCTACGCCTGGTACAAAGAGCACGCATACATATGAACCTTAACCCCCCCGGAGCCGGCGGAGATCCGCCGAGCATGTCATCATTGCGCGGACCGCGCGCCATGCCGATACTCGGCCGCCACGGAACGCTGGCCAGCTTCTTGCGCGACCCAGTTGCGCACATGCAAGCGCTGTACGGAGAATACGGTACTGTGGCAGCCTTCGTAAAGGGCAGCACCGAGTGGATCTTTGCGGCTGGACCAGAAGCAGGTGAGGCCGTGCTTACGAACCTGGATACATTCCTGCCGGGCGCGCTGCCGTTTCCAGTTCCAGAAGCGAGCGCGCTCGCGCGACTGAGCTTCAACCTTACGACGATGGCCGGTGAAAAACACAAGCAGCAGCGCCGCACGTTGTTGCCGGTGTTTCACAAGCGCCACATCGAAACCTACCGCGACGAAATGGTCGCCATCGTTGACGACATCATCAGCCCGTGGTCGCTGCGGCCCGACGAACCCGTTAACGTGGACGCCGCGATGCAGCGTCTCTCATTACTCGTGGCGAGCAAAATACTGTTTGGCATCGACGCCTCCGACTCCGCCAATCAGTTCCTACGTATGATGGAACGGTGGATGGAGATGAGTTCGTCCGTACTGGTCAGCCTGTTGCCGTTCGACCGCCCGGGATTCCCGTATCGGCGCTTCCTGAATCACAACGTACGCCTGGAGCAGGCATACAAAGCCATGATCGCCGCCAAGCGCGAACATCCGCCCGGTTCTACAGACGTACTTTCGTTGCTGCTCACCATGAACGACGACGGCGACGCGCTGTCTGATTCTGAGTTGATCGGTCAGACGCACATTCTCTTCACAGCCGGCTACGAGACGACGGCCCATGGATTGTCCTGGACGCTTTTTCTGCTTGCACAGCACCCCCGGGTCATGGCAGATGTCCTGGACGAGTTGGACGCAGAACTGGCCGGCGCGGCGCCGAACGTGGCCCAGCTACGCAGCTTGCCGGTTCTGGAGCGGGCCATCCGCGAAAGCCTGCGTCTTTTTCCGCCCGTATACATGCTGCCGCGCACGACCTTCGAGCCATATTCTATTGGGCCCCATACCCTCCCGGTCGGCTCGAACGTGCTGTTCAGCATCTATGTCACCCACCGCATGCCAGAGTTGTTCCCCGAACCATTGCAGTTCAATCCGGAGCGCTGGACCGACGCCAGCCCGTCACCTTACGCCTACTTACCATTTAGCGGTGGATCGCGACTGTGCCTCGGCGCAGAATTCGCGCTGATGGAGATGAAGATCGCGCTGGCGATGATCCTGCAACGGTTCCGTCTGACTGTTGTTCCGGGCGCGAGGATCAGCCGGAATGCTCGCGCCACACTTGCATTGCGCCACGGACTTCCCATGCTGGTGCGCCCGCAAAATCGGGACTTTCGCGCAGTTCCAATCCGAGGCAACGTGTGCGAAATGGTCGCGCTCTCGTAGCAGCCCATCAAGATAAGTATTTATTGGGCGCATCCAAAACTTGGGGGAGCGCCTGCAAGCGGCTCTATGTGATCCACGAGTAGCAGGAAGGGACACGAATTTGGCGCTCAGCCTTGCAAAACTATTCGCGTTCTTCGTGTCATTTGTGGATCCAAACACGAGTCCCCCAACTGGTAGATGCGCCCTATTTTCTCGTTGACGCCAGTCGTCCGCCCGCGTATAATCGAGCCACAAACACAAATCCAACGACGACGACCGAGAGGAGTAAGCGTCACGGCCGGAAAGAGAGGACGGGTCACCGGCTGAAAGCCCCTCCCCGTACCGGACGCTGAACGTAGCTCGCGAGTCGGCGCATCGAACCTGCCCCACGGGAAGGGCGCCAGTAGATGCGTCCGGTGCGGCCCGTTACAGCCGTCGAGTGCCGGTGATCATCCCGATTGCCGGAATCAAGGTGGTACCGCGGAATCGCCCCTTTCGCCCTTGAGCGAAGGGGGTTTTTTTATTTGGAGTTGTCATGACCGATACTATTTTCAACCTGCCCAAGAAATACGATTTTGCGGCGACCGAGGAGCGACTTTACAAATGGTGGGAGGCGCGCGGTTACTTCCGGCCGTCGAATGATCCATCCGCGCCCGGGTTCGATCCGTCCGTCAAACCGTTTGTCATCTCCATCCCCCCACCCAACGTTACAGGCGAGCTGCACCTCGGGCACGCAATATTCGTGTCATTGGAAGACTTAATGATCCGGTATCATCGCATGACCGGGCAGCCGACCCTGTGGGTGCCCGGGTCAGATCATGCCGGCATCGCGACACAACTGCAGGTTGAAAAGGCGCTGGCGGCGGAGGGCAAAACGCGGGAGGACATCGGGCGCGAAGCGTTCGTGGCGCGCGCGTGGGATTGGAAGCGCAAATACGGCGGCATCATCACGCAGCAACTGCGGCGACTGGGCGCTTCGTGCGATTGGGACCGCGAACGCTTTACGTTGGATGAAGACCGCTATCGCGCCGTTATGGAAGCGTTCGTACGCCTGTATGACAATGGGCTGATCTATCGCGGGCCGCGCCTGGTGAACTGGTCGCCGGGACTTAAAACA
>JBHHUI010000269.1:0-4938 GCA_046753805.1 Anaerolineales bacterium | reverse complement strand
CGGTCGGCCACGAGATTCCACCCAAAATCCCTCGCCCGCGCCCTGCCACGCGAGGCGAACTCCGCAAATGGTGCGTCCTCCCCGACAAGCCCGTGCATCGTGTCGGCCACGGCGTCGGCGTCACCCCGTTTCAGCATGTCTCGGCTGGACGTTCCGTCAGTCGCGCAGGCCATTCGGTTGCACGTTATGATGGCCGCCCAGCGCAGCAAATTTGGCCTTGAGCGCTGCGGCCACGTGCTCCGGCACCATGGAGCTGACGTCTCCGCCCAGCGAGGCGATCTCTCGGACGGTGGTCGCATTCAAGAAAGTATGCTTCTCGCTCGTAATCAGCGCCACCGTCTCGATCTCTGCCACCAGGCGGTTGTTCGCCAGCGCCATGCGAAACTCGTGTTCGAAGTCCGAGAACACGCGCAACCCTCGTAATATTACCTGCGCACCCACCTCGCGCGCAAAATCGACCGTCAGACTGCTGTAGCCCACAATGCGCACATTCTCTTGCGCGGAAAAAGAGCGCTTGACCAGATCAATCCGCTCTTCCGGCGTGAACAGCAGGCTCTTAAGCGGTTTATCATACACGGCTATGATCAGCTCATCAAACAGGCGTTCGCCGCGTCGGGCGATGTCGATGTGGCCGAAATGGATGGGATCGAAGCTGCCGGGAAATACCGCGCGGGTTGTCATCTATGGGGGCGCTCACATGATAGATTCGTCATCGAAATACAAGCGGGAGATTTAGCGCAAGGATGCAAGGGGTACAAACGTGCAAAGAGACTTCGGGCTTTGCACCGTGGCGTCATTGCGCCTTTGCTTTGGATTCTGTGCGAAGCCGATCCGGAGTAATCATCTCTCAACTCACGTCGCCGCTGCCGGTCTGCCAGAAATCGGCCACGCGCGCCGCCAGCAACGCGTGGTCCGGCTCCGCCAGGTCCGGATCGGTCTCGAAAATACGGGCCGCCTCGCGCCGCGCCAGGTCGATCAGGGGCAGGTCGGTCAGGCGCGCCATGCGCAGTTCGCTGAAGCCGGCCTGCCGCGTGCCCAGGAATTCGCCGGGGCCGCGCAGTTCCAGGTCCTTTTCGGCGAGCACGAAGCCGTCGGTGGTGGCCGCCATGGCTTGCAGGCGTTCGTCTACTTCGTCGTCCGCCATCATGCGGCTGCCGTTTTCGGGCGCGGCGGCCATGAGCAGACAATACGACTTATGCTCACCCCGGCCCACGCGCCCGCGCAACTGGTGCAACTGGGCCAGACCGAACCGGTTTGCGCCTTCCACAAGCATGACTGTGGCGTTCGGCACATCCACGCCGACCTCGATGACCGAGGTCGAAACGAGCATATCCGCCTCGCCCGCGCGGAATTGCTCCATGACGGCCTCTTTCTCGGCCGGTTTCATTTTGCCGTGAAGCAACTGCAAGCGCAAGTCGGGAAACACAGCGCTTGACAGCCGCGCGTGCTCGTCTACGGCGGCCCTGGCCTCGACCGCCTCCGATTCTTCGACGAGCGGACAAACGATGAAGGCCTGGCGCCCACGCTCGACATGGCGGCGCAGGAATTGGTAGGCGCGCTCGCGCTCGCGCGGGTAGATGATGCGGGTGTCCACCGGCCGGCGCCCGGGCGGCATCTCGTCGACGAGGCTCACATCCAGGTCGCCGTACACTGTCAGCGCCAGCGAGCGCGGGATGGGCGTGGCCGTCATGACGAGCAAATGCGGGTTCGCACCCTTGCCGCGCAGCGCGCCGCGTTGCTCCACGCCGAAGCGGTGCTGCTCGTCGACGACCGCAACGCCCAGATTGGAGAACTGCACGCTTTCCTGAATCAGCGCGTGCGTGCCGACGAGAATCTTCACCGAGCCATCGGCGAGGCCGGCTGCAATCGCTTCGCGCTCGGCGGCCGGCGTGGAGCCTTGCAAGAGCCGCACTCCAGCCAGGCCGGGCCCGAGATCGAGGTCGGGAATCCTCGCCAGCAGCCCGCGCACACTCTGGAAGTGCTGCTCGGCCAGAATGCTGGTCGGCGCCATGAACGCGCCCTGCGCGCCGTTGTGGACTCCGATTGCAAGCGCCAGCGCGGCCACCACCGTCTTGCCCGATCCGACGTCGCCCTGGATGAGCCGGTTCATGGGCACGTCGCGGGCCAGGTCGGCGCGCACGTCAGCGAGTACGCGCTGTTGTGCGCCGGTCAGTTCGTAAGGCAACGCGCCGGCAGCTTGTGCGAGCCAGGCGTCGTCTGCGGCGAGCGGCCGGGCCGGGACGGCCTGCCATTCGGCGCGCTGCCGCTGCATGCCCAGCTGCAAGAATAGCAACTCGTCGAAACCAAGCCGCCGTTGCGCATTCGTCAGGTCTTGCTGCGTGTCTGGGAAGTGGGCCGCGATCAGCGCCTCCCCCAGCTGCGGGAATCCGCGTCGCTCTCGGAGTTCGGCGGGCAGCGGGTCCCCGACCTGCGGCGCAGCAAAATGCACGGCGTGGTACATGATGCTGCGCATTGCCTTGGGTGTGAGGCCAGCCGTCAGCCGGTATATGGGTACGAGCCGTCCGGTGTGCAGTGCCTTGACGTCGATCCATTCCCAGTCCGGACTGGTGAAGACGAGCTTTCCCAGATACAGGTCGGTTTTGCCCGCGATCTGGATCTGGCGGCCGGGCTTGAACCGTTCGCGGATCCACGGCTGGTTGAACCACGTGCACTGGATCTCGCCCGTGCCGTCCCCGATGATGACCTGCGTAAGCTGCGAGCGCCCGCCTTTGATGCGGCGCGTGTTTACTTCGTGGATGGTCCCAACAATGGTGACTTCCTCGCCGTATGTAAGCCGATTAATCGGTTTCAGGACGGAGTAGTCGACATGCCGGTAAGGAAAATACGTGAGTGCGTCGTGCAGCGTGTGAATGCCCAGCTTGGCGAGCCGCGCGGCCTGTTTGGGGCCGACCCCGCGCACGACCGTAATATCTGAATCCGGCGTCACGCCGGCCGGGGCCTGGGGCGCCTTTTCGCGCGACTGCTCCGGGCGCGCCAGCGCGGAGGTTTCGGGCGGACGCGCGGGTTTCGGCTGCGGTCGCACGGGCGGCGCTGCGGCTTTCGCCGGCGGCGGCTCGGGTGGGGCCTCGCCTTCGAGCCGAACGGCCAGGTCTTGCATGGCCTGTTTGCGACCGACAACGTCGAGTTCCGGGTAGCGCCGTAACCACGCCAGTACCTCGTCCACGAGCGCCGGATTTAATTCGGCCTTGCGCGCCTGTGGCTCCCAGAACGGGATCATCTTGTCCAGCCCGCCGATGATGCCGTTGTTGTCGAAGCCGCGCTCGGCCTCGGTGTGCAATATCTTGCGCAGGTTTTGGATTGGGTTGCTCATAAATTAATCGCGCTAGAAGTGCCGTGAAAATCGTAGGTCGGAATTTAACTACGGAGTCACGGAGGACACGGAGAAAAGGTTCCAGGGTGCGCCCAGCGAACTCCGTGTCTCTGTGGCGTCATTCGCTCACCCCACTGTCAGCGGCTACATTTCGATGTTGTCGTCCTGGGTCGCCGTCACGGCTGCCACGCCGAGTGCGCGCGGCCCCACGTGGGCGCCGATAACAGTTGTGGCGTCTACGATCACTGGCTCCGCCGTGGCCGCTCCGGCCAGCGCCTCGCGCAAAGCGGCGGCCGCCTCTACAAAGTTGGTGTGCATGATCGCAAGCCGGTCGAGCGGTCCCAACCCGCGCACAAGCGCGACGAGCCGGTCGAACGCGCGCCGCCGCGTCCGCTCCTGGACGATGGTCCGAACTTCGCCCTCGCATAATTCCACGATCGGTTTGATCTGCAGCAGGCTCCCCAGGCCGGCGCGGAACAGGCTCACGCGCCCGCCGCGCCGCAGGAATTCGAGCGTATCCAGCAGTGCAAACACATGCAGCCGGCGGCGGACATCGGCGATGGCCGCCAGTATAGCGCGCAAGGGTTCGCCCCGGGCGATTGCCTCGGCGGCGGCCAGCACCTGCCAGCCAAGGCCCATCGATAGCGATCCGCTGTCCACAACGGTGATGCGCTCCCCCAGCGCCGCGCTCGCCAGCCGAGCAGAATTATATATGCCGCTGAGCGTTGCCGCGGCATGCAGCGACAGGATGCGCGCGTGCGGCGCACAGCGTTCGTACACGGCTCCAAATTCGCCGGCGGACGGCGAGGCCGTCTGGGGCAAGTTCGGCAGCGCGGGCAGCATATCGTAGTACTGGGTGCGCGTGATGTCCACGCCGTCGCGGTAGCTCTTGCCAGCTATCGTCAGGATGGCGGGTACCACGTGGATGTGGTAGCGCGCGACGAGCTCATCCGGGAGATCGGACGTGCTGTCGGTGACCAGACAAATATGTGCCATGCGCGCTGGTTACAGCTCGCCTTCGTCCTCGGGGCCTTCGCATACGACGACGCCCAGACCATGCGGGCCGATCTGGGCGGCGAGGCTGGGTTTGAAAAGAACGGTGGGGCAATTTACGGACGGGAACTCGGCGGCCAATCGGTCGAGCAACAGGCGCGTTTCGGCGCCGCCATTGGGGTAGCTGTGCAAGACGGTCAGCCGGTCTAACGAAGTGAACTCGCCGGCGAACTCGATGAGTTTTTCGATGCCCTGCCCCCGCGTGCGAACTTTCTCCATGGGCATGATCTCGCCATCTTCGAGTGTCAGCACCGGCTTGATCCCCAGCATTTCGCCGAGCGCCGCTTGCGCCGGTCCAACTCGGCCGGAGTGTTCCAGATAGTCCATCGATTCGATGAAGAATACGCCATAGATCTTCGGGATGATGCCGTGCGAGATGCGCACCAGCTCTGCCAGGTCGGCGCCGCTGTCGGCGGCAAGAGCCAGTTTTTCTACGAGGTATCCAAGCCCGACGGAGGTTGTGCGGGCGTCGATCGCCGTGGTTTCGACCGTCCCCATCACATCGCGCGCAGCGGCGCGTGCCCGGAGGGTCCAGCGGACGAGCTCCGACCGGC
>JBHHUI010000268.1:0-4959 GCA_046753805.1 Anaerolineales bacterium | reverse complement strand
ATACTTCTGAACAACTGAAAGCGAGTCACCTGTACTTTGCCTTTTTGCAGTAGACCTATTGAAACAATGCTCAATCCGGCGTCATTGTTCATTGCTTATTGATGATGTTACGTACCGGCGTTGACATCATCGAAGTGCACCGTATCGACGCGGCCATTCTGCGGCACGGGCAGCGCTTCTTCGACCGCTTCTTTACGGAGCAAGAGTTAATTCAGGCCGGCGGGCGCACGCCTTCGCTGGCGGCGCGCTTTGCGGCCAAAGAGGCTGTCGCCAAGGCGTTCGGTTGTGGCATCGGTGACGTTGCCTGGCGCGAGATTGAAGTCGTGCGCGATGCTCGTCTGCAACCGCACCTCGTATTGCACGGCGATGCGCACGCCATGGCGGCCGAGATGGGGCTGACATCCTGGTCGCTCAGCATCAGCCACACCCACGAGCACGCCATCGCCTTTGTCGTCGCAACTTCAGATCGCGTTGATCGGGATTCATGACACGGAGATACATAGGGCGACTCGCAGGGAACCCTGCGGATACTGGCAGTCGTCGGCGCCGACACTGCGGTGAGCCGGTACACGGATTCTGGAATTGTCACGGATGGCAAGCGGTAAATCCGTGTATTATTCATGGTAGAATCGCCTCGCTCGGATGGTGCTCCGCTGAACACGGCATGCCCGCCCGGTGGGGCGTCCCGGCAGTGGAGGGATGGCCGAGTGGACTAAGGCGGTTGTCTTGAAAACAACTGTGGGGGTGACCTCACCGAGGGTTCGAATCCCTCTCCCTCCGCCATAGAGTCCGGGGAGGTGCCGGAGTGGACGAACGGGACCGCCTGCTAAGTGGTTGTCGGGGGAAACCTCGACCGAGGGTTCGAATCCCTCCCTCCCCGCCTGATTGAAAGTCGCTTCGTCACAGCCTTATCCGCTTGGTACAATTGTGCGCGGACGGCTGCTGATGACACGCTTGCCCTCGTAGCTCAGTGGATAGAGCACTTGGTTGCGGACCAAGGGGCCAGAGGTTCGAGTCCTCTCGAGGGCACAGTCATTCGTTTTCCGAGCCGTTTCCTGCAAAGGATGACGGCTCTATTTCTTAACGTGGGATAAACGATCAATGACCAAAAAGCGCAAGAAGAAGTCCCCGCAGCGCTCCGCCGGCGGGCGCGCCAGCAAGCGACAAGAGCGCCAGGCAGCTCGCAAGCGTCAGGAACGTCTGCGGCTGGCCGGATGGGGCATTGCAGGTCTTGTTGTCGTCGCCATCATCGGATTTGCCGTGTCGCAAAGCGGCGGGGACCGTCCAGCGGCTCATCCGGACAAGCAGGACATCCTCGTCGAAGGCCGCCAGCACGTCCCAGACGGAACGCCGCTCAACTTTGCGCACTACCCGCCATCGTCCGGCCCTCACTACGGCACGCCGTTGCCGTGGGGCTTCTACGAGACGGAACAGTCGGCCGGCAACTGGGTCCACAGTCTCGAGCATGGCGGTGTGGTGGCGTTGTATAACTGCCCCGAGGGCTGTCCGGAACTCGTCGATCAACTGCGGGGGTTCTACGCAGATGCACCGCGCACCCGCTGCGGCGACACCCGCATCGTCATAACTCCGTACTCGCGCGGTATGGAAACACCGCTCACGATGATCGCGTGGGGCAAACAACTCGATCTCGCGGAATTCGACGCGGAAGCGCTGACGAATTTCTTTTTACGGTACGAGGACCGTGGGCCTGAAACGATCCCGTGCAGTTGACCATACGGCGCAGATTCGCATTCAAAAGCCGCCCACATCGTTCTGCCAGCACGCGATGGCCCAGGCAAGTTTTCAGGTGACTGGCACTTGGTCTACATAAGTCGCTGCAGCCAGCATAAAACCGGACAGATTCCTTGATGCTCAAGTGCCAGTCACTATTCGGCCAAAACGCGAAATGCGCCGGTATCGTATGAACGAGATTGCACCCTGCGCTTGCCGAATGGCGCTAGCGCAACACACATGAGCAGTAACGCATTGTTCAAAGGACTCGTATTTAACGAGTCCGGCGTTCCAGCCGAAGTTACGATTATCGGCGATGAAGCCCATTATGTCATCGACGATGCGGGCTTCAAACGGCACGTGCAGGCGGAGCGTATAGACCGCACGGTGCTGCACCGGCTTCGCGAACAGATCCTGGCAAACAAGGACTTTGTGACGGAAAGCGCCATGAAGATGCTTGGCAAAGACGACCTGTTCAGCAAAGCCATGATCGATTCATCGATCAAGAACCTGGACGAGCACATGGACAAGTTGATCCATTCCGGCATGCCGACGGGGGCGCAGCAATGGTTGGGCATGCTTGGCTTCCGCATTACGGTAGACTATCACGGCGATGTGATTGCGCTGGAACAGCCCGGCGGCATCGCGCCGGACGGGGGATACTGAGCCGGCTCCTGTTTGCGTTCCGCACAGGCTTTCGCTATCATATTGCGAATGTGTGCCCGAGCAGAAACGCTTCGGGACATGGGGACAGCCTAATGTCCAGGAGGACGGCTATGAGAATCTCATCGCAGCGACGCGCACTGCGCACGCTAATACTGGCAGCGCTCGGCGCGCTGGTACTGGCGGCATGCACGCGTTCCGCTACAACCGAGACGCTCCCCGACACAACCGGTGGCGACGGTGGGGGGGAGGCAGCAATTGAGTCGGTTGTCGATCAAGAAGCCACCATGAACGCCCTGCTTGAGCAGGGGAAAATGACGCAAACTGCGGAAGCCGCAGACGCCGCAGCCGAAGGAGTCGGCGGCGGCGGTGAAACGCCGGTGCCGGACGAGACGCAGTCGGCCACAGAGGCCACGACAGAGCCGGGGGCCGCAGCCGAGGCAACAGAAACACCGGCAGCGCCTACCGCTGCTCCAACCGGGGTGGCTACCACTTACACCGTGCAAGCCGGCGATTGGGTATACCAGATCGCCCGCAACTTCGGCGTGGACCCTCAAGCGCTCATCGCTGCCAATCCGGGCATCGAGGCAAACAGCATCCAGCCCGGACAGGTGTTGAACATTCCGGCGCCCGGCGAACCGGTACCCGGTTCAGCCGAGACCGGACAAACCACCTACGTGGTGCAGCCGGGCGACAACCTATTTCGCATTGCGCTCAATTACGGGATGGCCTACGACGTACTGGCCGCCGCAAATGGATTGGCCGCACCCTACACCGTCTTCCCCGGACAAGTGTTGGTGATACCGGCGTCTTAGCGCCGGCGCGAGCACATACAAGACTGCCGGCCCCGTCGTGCTTTGTCTCATGGTAAAGACGCGGGGCCGGACTATTTAACGCCAGCGAGGGGAACCATGCCGAACATCATCTCGTCACGTGAGGTATTTCGCGGGCGCGTGTTCAACATCCGCGCCGACAAGGTCGCCCTGCCCGACGGCGTTACACATACCTGGGAAATTGTCGAGCACACCGGCGGCGTGGCCATGCTGCCACTCGACGCCGACGGAAACGTCTACCTGATCCGGCAGTACCGGCATGCCGCCGGCGATTCGATCTTGGAAGTGCCCGCCGGTACGGTCGAACCCGCCGAAGAACCGAGCCTGACTGCCGCCCGCGAACTGCGTGAAGAAATCGGGATGCAAGCCGACACACTCGAATTGCTGGGGCGGTTTTTCGTCGCGCCCGGCTATTCATCTGAACTGATGCACCTGTACCTGGCCACCGGCCTGTCACACGCGCCGCTGCCGGGTGACGCCGACGAACAGATCGAAGTCGTGCCCATGCAATTGGAGGCGGTTTACGCAATGCTGGCCGCCGGCGAAATCCGGGACTCCAAGACGGCGCTGGCGCTGCTGCTCTATCGCGCCCGCGCCGGGCAATCTTAAACTCTGGCAGAAACCGGCCGGCAGAGTTGCCCAGCCCCGGCGCGCTGGATATAATCCACCTCGCTGCTTCCCCCGGCAGAATTACGCTGACAATTGAAGCAAGGCAGTACCGAACACGAACCACAAAGCTACCAAGATACAAAGAATCCCTTTTCTTGATGTTTCTTCGTGGCTTTGAGCCTTGACGGCAAACCTATATCGTGCCTGAACGCACTGATGATCCGATTCCGGGAATAGTCACGCTGCATGTCGTTCGTCCATCTGCATAACCACACCGCCTACTCACTGCTCGACGGCCTGTCGAACGTCAAGAAGCTGGTTGCGCGCGCGAAAGAGTTCGACATGCCCGCGCTGGCGATGACCGACCACGGCGCGCTCTACGGCGCCGTTACGTTTTACCGTGCGTGCAAAGCGGCGGAAGTTAAGCCCATCATCGGCATGGAAGGCTACATGGCTGCTCGGGGCATGCGCGACCGCGAGGCGCAGTTCGACAGTCGCCGGTTCCATCTGCTGTTGCTGGCCGAGAACCAGACCGGCTACAAAAACCTGCTCAAGATCGCCACAGCCTCCCAACTCGAAGGTTTCTACTATCGGCCGCGCGTCGACCACGAGTTCCTGGCCGCGCACGCCGAGGGCCTGATCTGCACCACCGGCTGTCTGGCAGCCGAACTCCCACGGGCGCTGGCCGAGGGCCGCGAGGCCGATGTACGCAAGTTGTTCGATTACTACTACCAGGTCTTTGGGCCAGACCGCTTCTTCTTCGAGCTGCAAGACCACGACATCCCCGAACTGAACGACGTCAACAAGAAACTACTCGACCTTGCCCCGCGCTACAACGCGCAATTCATCGCCACCAACGATGTCCACTACGTACGGCGCGAGGAAGCGCGGCTGCACGACGTATTGTTGTGCATTCAAACGAGCAGCCTGCTGAGCGATAGCAAGCGCATGCGAATGAACAACGATTCGTACTATTTGCGCTCGCCGGACGAAATGGAGGCGCTTTTCGGGCATGTCCCCGGTGCGCTGGCGAACACACTACTCGTCGCCGAACGCTGCGATATTAATCTCGACTTCGACGGCTATCACCTGCCGCAATTCGACGTGCCCGCCGGGTATGACC